>CAXTXZ010000475.1:0-3692 GCA_964248015.1 uncultured Rhodopila sp.
GGTCGCGCGGCGTGTCGAACACCGCGTGGATCGCCACCGTCAGCTCCACCACGCCCAGCGACGCGCCCAGGTGCCCGCCGGTCACGGACACCGCGTCAACCGTCTCGGCGCGAAGCTCGTCGGCCAGCTCCCGCAGTTGCTCGGGGGAGAAATTGCGCAGGTCGGCCGGGTAACAGACGCGGTCGAGCAGCTTGGTTTTGGGCGAACTCATCGAAACTCCTGTCCTGCTCAGCTTTGCCGAGACACCACGAATGCCGCCAAGGCGCGCAGGTTGGCGGCCCAGTCACCGAACCCATCAAGATGCGCCGCCGCCTGCCGCGCCAGCAGGTCAGCCCGTTCGCGCGCCACCTCCACTCCCAGCACGGCGACCATGGTCGCCTTGCCGGCCGCCGCGTCCTTGCCGGCGGTCTTGCCGATCCGCGCCGCGTCGCCCTCGACATCCAGCAGATCGTCGGCGATTTGGAAGGCAATCCCCAGGTCCCGTCCATAAGCCGCTATCAGATGGCGCTGATGCACGGAAGCGCGACCCATGATCGCGCCCGCCTCCGCGCTGTATTGTATCAGGCGGCCCGTCTTGAGCGCCTGCAGCCGGGTGACCGCCGGGCCGTCCAGCGCCTGCCCCTCGGCCAGCATGTCGATCATCTGCCCGCCCGCCATGCCGCGCGCGCCGACAGCCGCGCCCAGCGCCGCGACCAGTTCGCACCGCGCCAGCGGATCGGAGTGCGTGTCCGGCTCCGCCAGCACCTCGAACGCCCTGCTTTGCAGCGCATCGCCCGCCAGGATCGCCGTCGCCTCGTCGAACGCCCGGTGCGTGCTGGGCTTGCCGCGCCGCAGGTCGTCATTGTCCATCGCCGGCAGGTCGTCATGCACCAGCGAATAAGCGTGCAGCATCTCCACCGAGGCGGCAACCCGCGCGGCGCACGTCTCGCTGACCGAAAACAACGCGGCCGTCTGCATCACCAGGAACGCGCGCATCCGCTTGCCGCCGCCCAGCGTGGCATAGCGCATCGCCTCGGCCAGCCGCCCTTCCGCGCCCTCGGCCGGAGGCAGCAGCACATCGAGCGCCTGCTCCACCACGTCGGCGACATGGGCCATCGCCCCTGGCAGATCGTGCGCGATGACAGCACTTTTCGACGCCACAGCCAGCCTCGTTCAGCAGCGACTCCGCCATGTGGGAGCCCATGGTTTATGGAATAACACACCACAAGCCATCGCGCATGGCGTCCTCCGTGTCATCCTTGGCATAGTGGCCAAAAAGACACGGGTTTGGGGCTTCACGGCAAGGCACGGTGCGGGCGCGGCCCAGATAAACGATAATCCGCCCTGGCACTCGCAACCCCGCGACCACATACTTGCCAGACATGGCGTCACGACGTCCAACCACAACATCCAGGCCCCGCGCGGTCCGGCATCAGTTCGGAGACAAGCTGCATGATACGCGTCGTCCTCGCCCAGCCCCGCGGTTTCTGCGCCGGCGTCGAGCGAGCCATCGAGATCGTCGAGCGGGCGCTGAAGAAGTATGGCCCGCCCATCTACGTGCGCCACGAAATCGTGCACAACCGCCATGTCGTGGAGGACCTCCGCACCCGCGGCGCCGTGTTCGTCGATGAGCTGGACGAAATCCCGCCCGGCGCGATGACGGTGTTCTCCGCCCACGGCGTGGCCCAGCGCGTCGAGCAGGCCGCCGCCGAACGCGGCCTGCCGGTGATCGACGCCACCTGCCCGCTCGTCGCCAAGGTGCACAACGAGGGCCGCCGCTACGCCCGCCAGGACCGCGAGATCGTGCTGGTCGGCCACGCCGGCCACGCCGAGGTCGAAGGCACCATCGGCCAGGTTCCCGCGGTGGTCCACCTGGTCCAGACGGTCGATGACGTGGCCCTGCTGCGGGTCAAGGACCCCGACAAGCTGGCCTACATCACCCAGACGACGCTCTCGGTGGACGACACGCGCGGCATCATCTCCGCCCTGAACGAACGCTTCCCCTCCATCGTCGGCCCGGACGTGCGCGACATCTGCTACGCCACGCAGAACCGCCAGCAGGCGGTCCGCGACCTTGCCCAGGCCGTTGACCTGATCCTCGTGGTCGGGTCGCGCAACTCGTCCAACTCCAACCGCCTGCGCGAGATCGGCCAGGAACTCGGCCGGCCGTCCTACCTGATCGACGACGCCGACGCCTTGCGCCCCGAGTGGTTCGTGGGCATCGCGTCGGTCGGCGTGACGGCCGGCGCGTCGGCGCCCGAAACCCTGGTGCAGGGCGTGCTCGACGGCCTGCGCCGGTTCGGGGAGATCGAAGTCTCGACCCAGGCCGGGGTGGCCGAGGATGTCCGCTTCCGCTTCCCGGCGGAACTCGCCGATGCATAGCCGCCATTCGCGAACGCCAAACCGCGCCACCGCCCCCTCACCACGTCATGGGCGCGTCACCTCACGGGCGCGTCACGCCGCCAGCGCATAAGGAAGCAAAGCATGTCCGTTCCGTTGAACCAGGTGCTGCGCGTCGGCGCCTATGTCGTCAAGCAGCACCTGATCGGCCGCAAGCGCTACCCCCTGGTGCTGATGCTGGAGCCGTTGTTCCGCTGCAACCTGGCCTGCGCCGGCTGCGGCAAGATCGACTACCCGCCCGAGATCCTCAACCAGCGCCTGTCCGTCGCCGAATGCCTGGAGGCCGTCGATGAGTGCGACGCCCCCGTGGTCGTGATCGCCGGCGGCGAGCCGCTGCTGCACAAGGAGATCGACCAGGTCGTGCAGGGCGCCATCGACCGCAAGAAGTTCGTCATCGTCTGCACCAACGCGCTGCTGCTCGAAAAGAAGATGCACCTGTTCAAGCCCAGCAAGTGGTTCTCCTGGTCGGTCCACCTGGACGGCGGCAAAACCGAGCACGACATCTCGGTCTGCCAGGACGGCGTCTTTGACCGCGCCGTCGCCGCCATCGCCGAAGCCAAGCGCCGGGGCTTCCGCACCATCATCAACTGCACCCTGTTCAACCAGGCGGAGCCGGAAAAGGTCGCCGCCTTCTTCGACGACGTCATGGCGATGGGCATCGACGGCATCTCCGTCTCCCCCGGCTACGCCTACGAGCGCGCCCCGGACCAGCAGCACTTCCTGAACCGCGCCAAGACCAAGGAGCTGTTCCGAGGCATCTTCCGCCGCCAGGGCCAGGGCGCCTGGAAGAAGAAATGGGCGTTCAACCAGTCGTCGATGTTCCTCGACTTCCTGGCCGGCAACCAGACCTTCCATTGCACGCCCTGGGGCAACCCCACCCGCACCTACTTCGGCTGGCAGCGCCCCTGCTACCTTCTCGGCGAGGGCTACGCCAAGACCTACAAGGAGCTGATGGAGACCACCGACTGGGACCGCTACGGCACCGGCAACTACGAGAAATGCGCCGACTGCATGGTGCATTCCGGCTACGAGGCCAGCGCGGTCGCCGAATCCGTCCGCAAGCCCTGGAAGGCGGCGGCGCAGGCGGTGCGCGGCATCCGCACCGAAGGCCCAATGGCGCCGGATATCCCGCTCGGCAAGCAACGGCCCGCCGAATACGTCTTCAGCCGTCACGTCGAAACCGCCGTGAAGCGCATCCACACGGGCAAACCAGCCAAGGAAGTCGCCGACGCCGCCGACTGACCGTCACCGGGGCTTGGCCTGAACGGCGGCAGCCGCGGATGCGGCGTCCAACCCTGCATCCGCGGCGCCTT
>CAXTXZ010000476.1:0-3691 GCA_964248015.1 uncultured Rhodopila sp.
GCCGGGGCGGACGCGCCCTTGCCGATCTTCAGTGCCATGCTGTCAGTCCTGCCAGCGTGTTCTTCGGGATGGCGACGCTGAGCAGCAGGTCGAGCGCCTCGACCGGCGGGACGTTGTCCCACAGCCAGAGGAAATGGTGGTCGGCCTTGTTGGTCTCGCCGCGCTTGACGGCGGCCAGGAAGGCGGCCTTGGTGGCCTCGACGCCGCCCGCGTCCATCGGCTCGAACTCCAGCAGCGTGTAGGGGCCCATCGCCGGGTGGTGGATGTGCTTGTTGGACAGCGCGACGTGCTGCAGGACGGGAAGGAAGCTTTCCTCGCCTTCCAGGCGGCCGACGATCTTGGAAACCGCGTAGAGGCCGGCCAGGGGATGCAGCGGGCCGCCGTGATGGCCGGGAGGCAGGTCGGACGAGCGGGCCACCGCGAGCGCGGAGGCGGTCAGCATGGTCTGCGCCGAGGCGCCGGCGCGCAGCTTGGCGAGGGTTCCGTCGATGATTTCGTCGGGCGGCGTTTCCTCGATGAACTGGACCAAGGGTTCTATTGTTTCAGAGTATTGGACACGTGTCGGCATGTTTTTATTCTCTCCGGTGGCGGGTTAAGTTCGTGGGCGGCGATGGGGTGGATGCATACGGACTGAGGGGACAAGGGGATGCGGCGCGGGGCCGTGGCCATCCGGGCGGCGGCATCGTGCCGGAGGCTGGCAGCCACTGGATTGCGCGCAAAGCCATCTCGGCGTCAGGCCCCGTTTGTTGCATCAATCTGGCAAGTCAGGGGACAATGCTGCGCCCATTCCCAAACGTGCGCAACGTGGCCCGAAACCGAATGATGCGGAAAAGCCAAATCTTGGGCAAGATTGCGCCAGTGCAGGGCCGGCGGATGAGCGCCTGCAATGAGTTGGTGAAAATACAGGCAGTTGAGGGAGCGAACCGTCAAAGCATTTCGGCACGCGCTGCGGCACAGTTCGTCAAGCGCCTGGCTTTAAGGATCGATCGCGAAATGGCGCCCGAATCATGGCAAGCCAGCCTATTCCACTATCGCCATGAACTGAGCCGTTCCGTCGCCGCCTGCATGTCGCCCCGCGGGCCACAGTAGCTGAAGCGGACGAACCGGCTGCCACGGGCGTGATCGAAATCGACGCCCGGCGTCGCGGCGATGCCGGCCTCGGCCAGCATCCGCGCGCAAAAGGCCACGCTGTCGTTGGATCGGTCGCTGATGTCGGCGAACAGGTAGAACGCCCCCTCGGCGGGCGACAGGCGGCTGAACCCGGCTTGCGGCAGCGCCGCCAGCAGATGGTCGCGGGACTGGCGGTAGCGCGCGACATTGGCTTGCAGCTCGTCATGGCAGTCGAACGCCGCCTCGGCGGCGACCTGGGAGATGTAGGGCGCGCTGATGAACATGTTCTGCGCCAGGCGCTCGACCGGGCGCACCAGGTCGGGCGGCAGGACGAGCCAGCCGATGCGCCAGCCGGTCATGGAAAAATACTTCGAGAAGCTGTTCACCACGACCGCGTTCGCATTGAACTCGGCAGCCGAGGCGACCGGATGGCCGTAGTTCAGCCCATGGTAGATCTCGTCGCTGATCAGGCGGACGCCGTTCCCGTCGCACCAGGCGGCGATGGCGGCCAGCTCGTCGCGGTGCAGCATGGTGCCGGCGGGGTTGCACGGGCTGGCGACGATCAGGCCGTCGGGCGGCGGGTCGAGCGCCTGCAGCATGGCGACGCTGGGTTGGAACCGGGTCTCGGCGCCGGCTTCCAGGATGACCGGGACCATGCCCAATGCCGTCAGGATGTTGACGTAAGGCGGGTAGAAGGGCGCCGCCATGGCGATGCGGTCGCCCGCGTCGAACGCCGCCAGGAAGGCCAGCGGGAACGCGCCGGACGCGCCGACCGTCACCGCGATGCGCTCGATCGGCAGGTCCAGGCCATACCAGTCCCTGGCATGCGCCGCGATCCGCTGGCGCAACGGCCGCAGGCCGAAGGCTTCCGTGTAGCCCAGCGGATGGCCGGAGCGCAGGGCGGCTTGCGCGGCGGCCACCGCGCCCGCGGGCGCCCCGGTGCCGGGTTGGCCGACCTCCATGCGGATGACATGCGGCGCGCCGGGGGCAAGCCTAGCTTGCAGGGCATTGGCCTGGGCGATGACGTCCATCACCAGGAAAGCCGGGGCGGACGCGCCCTTGCCGATCTTCAGTGCCATGCTGTCAGTCCTGCCAGTGGATGTCGCGGGCCATGACCCGGAGCTTGCCGCCCTGCTCGATGCCGTCGATCGTCACGATACAGGGTTTCGAGACGCCGGTGCACCTGCGCAGGCGCAGCACGTCGGTTTCCGGCAGCGCCGTCACGTCGATGCGGTAGCGCTGGCTTGCGGATGATCCGCTGCCAAGCTCGCAGAAGGCCGCGTTGCAGACGATGCGTCCCGGACCGACCGAGACGGCCGCCGCGCGTTGCGCCACGGCCAGGTCAGCGAAGACCGATCCCATGCCGGCCAGGGCCAGGCACAAGGCGGCGCTCGGCCTTGGGGGAACCAGCCGGCTGGTCAGTTCGCCCCCACCGCCAGGCCGGCTTCGCGCGGATCGCTGGCCCATCCGCACTCGCTGTTTTCGCCGGGCAGGTAGCGGCCGCAGGCAATGACGTTGGCGCGTCCGGGATCGGGGACAGGCGCGCTCATGGGCCGGTTGGAGCGCAAGGCATTGAGCAGCGCGACGGCGACCGCCAGCGGCGCGCCGGACTGGCCCGATCCGCCGGCGGCGGCCCGGAACGCCTTGATGTTGTCGTTCCACGCCAGCCCGGCGGACAGCAACGGGGGCGGCACGGCGGCCGGCGAGGCGGCGGCCAGGAAGCCCAGGGCCGGCAGGATGCGGCCGGTGCCAAACAGGTTGTCCATGGTCAGCGCGCAGGCGACGGCATCGCCGTTGCGGTCCAGCGTCACGAAGCTGGTGGAGGCGGGGAACACCGTCTGCTCCGGCGCCGGCAGATCCTTTGCCGCCAGCGCCGCCTGGGGCGTCACGCCGCCCGCGCGGTAACGCCCCGCCACCGCGAGGGACCGCGCCGCCGCCGCTGCCTGATCGGCGGGATTGGCCGCCAGGACATTGAACGCGGCCTCGGCGGCAAGGCCGCCGTCGGCGGGCGGCGGCAGGAAGGCCACCTTGTCGTTGCGGAAATCGCGGATCAGCGGGGACGCCAGTTTCGGCAGCGCGCCGCGCAGGTCGGACAGCGCGAGGGGGCCGCCGGCGACGATCGAGGATTGCTCGATCCGCCGCGCCAGCCCGCCCGTGTACATGTCGCCGATGCCGGCGACGCGAAGCTGCGCCAACGTGCCGCCGAGGTCGGGCTGGCGCAGGGTCTGGCCCTCGGCCAAGGGCACGCCGTTCGCGCTGAACACCGAACGGGCTGTCGGATCGGCCAGCAGCGGGCCGGAGACCAGCGCCAGGTCCTTGGCCAAGGCGCGCGACACGGGCACGCCGAAACGCGCCAGTTGCTCGGCCGCCGAGATCAGCGTTTCGAACGGGCGGCTGCCGTAGCGGGGGTGCAGAAGGAACAGCCCGCGCGCCAGCATCGGCACCGACGCGGGACGATCCGCGCCCGCGCCGGGAGACGCGGGCGCAAGAGGCGTGAACATGACCGCTTCCGGCACGCCCCCGGCCGGCAGCTTGCGGTCCGGGGCATAGGCGATGCACGCGCCGCCGCCGCCAAGCTGCC
>CAXTXZ010000477.1:0-3690 GCA_964248015.1 uncultured Rhodopila sp.
GCGTCCGTCATTGCCGCTGCTGATCGCGCCCGACAGCCTGACAGCATCAGAGGTTAAAGCGGCCTCCCCCGCCATGGATGATGGGACCAGGCCCGACGTGCCGCCATTGCTGGCGAGCGCCGCGACCGAAGTGGCGGATGCCGTGGCGCCGCCGGCTGAGGCGCAGCCGCTCGGTTTCATCAGCCCGGACAGGATGGACGACGGGGAGACGGACGAGACCGAAGCTTATGGGCAGAACGACGAGCAGATTGATGCCCTGCCGCCGCCGGAAACCCTTGGCGGCGGCAATGAACAGGACAATGGCGACGAACAGCGCGAGCGCCGCATGCCGCCGCGCTTCATGCGCAACTACAAGATCCAGGAGGTCATCCGCCGCCGGCAGATCCTGCTGGTCCAGGTCGTCAAGGAAGAGCGTGGCACCAAGGGCGCGGCGCTGACGACGTTCTTGTCGCTGGCTGGCCGGTTTGGCGTGCTGATGCCGAATTCGCCTCGTGGCGGCGGCATTTCCCGCAAGATCACCTCCGCCACCGATCGCCGCCGGCTGAAGGAAGTGATGACGGAGCTGGATATCCCGCGCGGCATGGGCATGATCGTCCGCACCGCCGGGGCCAACCGGCCGAAGCCGGAAATCAAGCGAGACTGCGAGTACCTGCTGCGGCTGTGGGACGAGATCCGCGAGCAGACAATGAAATCCGTCGCCCCGGCGCTGATCTACGAGGAAGCCAGCCTGATCAAGCGGGCGATCCGCGACGTCTACTCGCGCGACATCGACGAGATCCTGGTGGACGGCGAGGAAGGCTGGCGCGCGGCGCACGACTTCATGCGCACGCTGATGCCGAGCCATGCGAAAAAGGTGCAGCTTTGGCGGGACGGCGGCCAGCCGTTGTTCGCCCGCCAGCAGGTGGAGGCGCAGCTCGACGGCATGCTGATGCCGACGGTGCAGCTTCGCTCGGGCGGCTACCTGGTGATCAACCAGGCGGAGGCGCTGGTCGCGATCGACGTCAACTCCGGCCGGTCGACGCGCGAGCGCAACATCGAGGAAACGGCGCTGCGGACGAACCTGGAGGCCGCCGACGAACTGGCCCGCCAGTTGCGGCTGCGCGACCTGGCCGGGCTGATCGTCATCGATTTCATCGACATGGAATCGAAGCGCCACAACGCGATGGTCGAGCGGCGGATCAAGGAGGCGCTGAAGAACGACCGCGCCCGCATCCAGGTCGGCCATATCAGCCATTTCGGCCTGCTGGAAATGAGCCGCCAGCGGCTGCGCCCGTCGCTGGCGGAAACCAGCTTCATCCCCTGCCCGCAGTGTGGCGGCACCGGCCATGTCCGCAGCACGGAAAACGCCGCGATCCACGTGCTGCGCGGCATCGAGGACGAGGGCGGCAAGCGCCGTTCGGCCGAGATCGTCGTGCACGTCGCCACGCCGATCGCGCTTTACCTGCTGAACCACAAGCGCGAGCGGCTGCGCGAGATCGAGGCGCGGTATGTGATGCGCGTGATCATCGCCGCCGACGACGCTCAGGTCGCGCCGCAGTTCCGGATCGAGAAGATCCGCGTGCGCAGCGCCGACGACACTCCGCCCGTGGTGACGCCGGATCGGATGATGGTGCCCGCGCCGCTGACGGATTTCGAACCGGATGAGGAGGAAGAAACCGAAGCCGTCGGCGCGGAGGATGAGGGCGACGAGGCCGAGGATGAAACCGAGGAGGGGGTCGCCGCGAACGGAAACGCCGATAGCGCCAGTGCCGACGAGGCGGAGCGGCGGCGGAAACGGCGGCGGCGGCGGCGGCGCACCGGGAAACGGGACGACCAGCCGGCCACGGCGTCGGAACTGGTGGAAACCGGGCTTGCGGCTGCCGCTCTGGCACAGGAGCCTGCATCCGACGCCGAGGCAGAGACTGACGTGGTGGTTGCCCCTGACGCTGGGAGCGTTCCCGCGGTCGCGGTGGAAGCGCCGGCTGAGGCCGTCGCCGAGGGTGATGAAACACCCCCGGCGTCCGATGACGAAGCGCCCAACCGGCGGCGCGGAAGGCGTGGCGGACGGCGGCGGCGGCGGGACGATGGGGAATTGTCGCCGTTCGCGGTGCCGGGCGCGGATCAGCCCGAACTGGCGCCGGTTTATGCCGGCCCAACCCCGGCCGATCCTTTTGGAGGCGGTGCGTTCGACATCTTCGACGTCATGGACCAGGTCGAGCGGCTGGCGGAGACGACGCCCGCGCCTCGGGCCGTGGCGGCAACCGAGATCGTCAACACCGCCGCCCTCGAGCCGAGCGGCACGGTGGCCGAACCGGAACTGGCGGCGCCGGAATCACCAATGGCGACGCCCAGTGCCGCGGAGGTGCCTCCGACGCCGGCGCAAGACGGGCCGGAACAGCAGGAACTGGAGATGGTCCATCCCACGGTGGCCGAACCGGCTGGTGAAGCATGGCCGGCAGCGGCGGAACCGGTTGCCGAGGAACCCGCTCCGGCCATCATGGCGGCAACGGAGCTTTTGTCGGTTCCGCCTCAGCCAGCTAATGACACCGCGGCGGAGGTCATGGACCTGGAGCCAGCAGTATCCCAGCCACTGGTGAAACCGATCCTCATTGGCGCGGGCAAGGATATCGTCGTGGAGAAAAAGCGAGGTTGGTGGCGACGTTAGCCTTGCGCGTGTTTCGCATCCTGGTGGCCGTATTCTCTGAAAGCGGTCAAGGTTGAAGCTTGCTGGCTGGCGGCGGTTGACAAGGCTTGTTCTTCAACGGCTGCCAGCGCCGCCTTGATTGGCTGCATGACCATCGCGGGGGAGTAACCGTTCCGCCGCATGCCGCTGTTGAAGCCGTAGCGAATCGTTGCGGCAAACGTTGCCAGGACAGGTTACCCGCGCTTTCGCTCGAACCGGTAAGGTGTGCTGCCCGCTGTCAGCGGGTCAAGCGACAGCCTGTGCTCCAGCGGCGGAAACGCCCTGCTGCCGCAGTCCGGGCGGTCGCACAGGCGGCAAGACAGGCCTATGCCCACCTTGGCACGCTCCAGGTCCAGGCCGTCGGCGTAGATGACATCGCTGGCGTGGGTCAGCGCGCAGCCCATCGCGACGACGTGGATGGGCCGAGGCTCCCCCCAGCGCACCACCGGCTGCGTCACGGCGCGCGCGAAGCACAGGAACGCGGCGCCGTCGGGCAAGACAGCGGCTTGCACCTGAACCGTGCCTGGCTGCGCGAAGGCGGTATGCACCACCCAGCGGGGGCAAGAACCGCCAAAGCGCGCGAACGGGAAGCCGGCGGCCGAGAACCGCTTCGACACGTTGCCGGCCGGGTCAACCCGGAGAAAGAAAAACGGCACGCCGCGCGCTCCCGTGCGTTGCAGGGTGGACAAGCGATGGCACGCTTGTTCGTAGGAAACGCCAAAGCGCGCCGCGATCGCCTCCATGTCGTGCCGCAGCTCGGAGGCGGCGGCGAGAAAGGCAAGATAAGGCATCACCAGCGCGCCGGCGACATAGTTCAACAGCCCGATACGCAGCAGCATGGCCGCTTCGGTGGTGGACGGCGAGGCGTTCTTCAGCACGGTTTCCACCGCGTCGCGCGCTTCCAGCAGGGCCAACTGGAAAGCCATGTGGAAGCCTCGGCTTTCCCGCGGCAGCGACTCCGACAGCGCCAGGCTCCGGGTCAGCGGATCATAGCGGCGCAGCGCCATGTCCAGCGGCTGCACGGTGAC
>CAXTXZ010000478.1:0-3664 GCA_964248015.1 uncultured Rhodopila sp.
GG
This sequence comes from uncultured Rhodopila sp., assembly GCA_964248015.1. Taxonomy (GTDB): domain Bacteria; phylum Pseudomonadota; class Alphaproteobacteria; order Acetobacterales; family Acetobacteraceae; genus Rhodopila. The sequence continues at coordinate 3 of CAXTXZ010000478.1, forward strand.
GCGGGCGGGTCGATGGCGCGTTGGGCGTCGTGGCCGCCGGCGCCGCGGCGCAGGACCTGAAGCAGCAGGCACAGGCCGGCGTCCTGCGCCCCCGCTGCAACCTGGCTGTGGTCAACTGGACCGGGGAGGAGGGCGCCCGCTTCCAGCCGAGCCTGCTGGGCAGCGGCGCTTACGCGGGCGCGCTGGCCATGGACTGGGCGCTGGCCCGCGCCGATGGCGACGGCGTCAGCCTCGGCGCGGCCTTGCAGGCGATCGGCTATGCCGGAGGCGACATGCTGCCCCGGCCCGCCGCTTACGTCGAACTGCATATCGAGTGCGGGCGGGTGCTCGACGATTCCGGGGCGCGGCTTGGCCTGTTCACCCGCTACTGGGGCGCGTCAAAGCAGCGAGTCACCTTTCTCGGGGAAGCCGCGCATACCGGGCCGACCCCAATGGCCGAGCGCCGCGATGCGCTGCTAGGCGCGGCGGGGATGGCCCTGGCGTTGCGGGACATGGCGGACCGTGCGCCCGGCCTGCTGCACAGCTCCGCCGGGCGGATCGAGGTGCGGCCGAACTCGCCCAACGTGGTGCCCGCCGAGGTCGCGATGTTCACCGAACTGCGCTCCCCCGAGCCGGATGTGCTGGCTTGGGCGGAAGCGGAGTTGGCTCGGCAGGCGCACCTGGCGGCCGAGGCCGCCGGCGTGCGGCACCAGTCCGGCCCGGTGGAACGGCGTCCAGCAGGCGCTTTCGACCCAAGCCTTGCGGCGATTGCCGCGGAGGAGGCAGCGGCGATGGGCCATGCCATGCGGCCGTTGGACACGGTGGCCGGGCACGACGCGATCAGCCTGGCGGCCCTTTGCCCCTCCCTAATGCTGGTGGTGCCAAGCGTCGGCGGCGTGTGCCACAACCCGGCGGAGTTCACCCGCCCCGAGGACGTCGCGCTTGGGGCGGCGCTGCTGACCCGCACCCTGTCCCGGATATGCCGCGACGGGGCGCCGGCATGACCGCCGCACTGGACCGCGCGCGCGCTGCCCTCGGGCTTGGCCTTGCGCCGCAGCCCGGTCCTGCCGCCATCGTGTCCCCGATGTGCCAGGCGGTGGATTGGAGTTGCTGGACGGTGGAGGCGGCCGGGCTGTTCCTCAAGCTGAGGGAGCCGGATGCGATGCCCTTCGTGGACCTTCAGGCCACGGCGACGGCGACAGAGGCTGCCGCGGCGCTTGGCCTGTCTCCCGCCGTGCGGTTCGTGCTGCCGGAGCGCCAGGCAATCGGCCTGGACTTGCTGCGTCACCCCTGGCGCACGGCCCGGCTGCATGACCTGGCCGATCCCGCGACTTTCGCCGCCGTGCTCGCGGCCAAGAAGGCGTTCCGCGACGGGCCGCCGCTGCGCCGCAAATGGGACATCTTCGCGCATGCGGAGGCGATGCGGCAAGCCGTGGACGGGGCAGGGGACGGCATCGGGCCTGCCGACCAAGCGGCGCTGATGGCGGGGATCAGCCAGGCTCGCGAGGCCCTGGCGGCGGGGGGCCAGGACTCCCGGCCGTGCCACGCCGACGGGCTGGCGTCCAACCTCATGCTCGGCCCCCACGGCGTGGTCATGCTGGTGGACTTCGACTGCGCCGGCATGTCCGATCCGCATCTGGACGTCGGCGTGTTGCTGAACGAGGCTTACGGGTCCGAAGCCGAGATGCGCCCCGGCCTGGATCTCGCCTTTGGCCGCGACGACCCGCGCGACCTGAACCGCTGCCGCCTGCTTGCCTTCGCCGACGACGTGGCCTGGGGGCTGTGGGGCCTGGCCATGGCCGCCACGTCGCCGCGCCGGGAACTGGAGTTCCTGAAATACGGGGAATGGCGGCTGCTGCGCGCCCGCATGATGATGGGCGACGGCGCGTTCGACGACCGCCTACGCCGACTGTGACGGAGGAACCGCGATGAAATCCTGTGGCGAGGCCGCCACGGAAGCGGAAAGGGAGGTGGAGGCAGCGATCCTGCGCGTTCCCGCCTGGCGGGATGGCGCGCCGCGCTACAGCCCGGTTGGCGGCGGCATAAGCAACAGCAACTGGCGGGTGCGGGTCCCCGATGGCGAGTACTTCGTCAAGATACCCGGCAAGGGAACGGAGATGTTCGTCGATCGCGCCGCCGCGATGGACGCCAGCCGAGCCGCGCATGCCTTGGGCGTCGGTCCCGCCGTGTTCGACTGGCTGGCGGCGGATGGGATCGAGATCGCCGCCTTCGTCGCCGACCGCCGTCCCTGCACCACCGCCGACTTCCGCGACCCCGCCATCTGCCGCGCCGCCGTCGGGGCGTTCCGCCGGCTGCACCAGGCTCCTCCGTTGCTGCTGACCAAGACGGTGTTCGACATGATCCGGGAGCACGTGGCGCAGGTGGCCCAGCTCGGCGGCTGGTCTCCGCCCGACTTGCCCTGGCTGCTGCGGCAGGTGGAGCAGGCCCAGGCCGCGGTGACAGCCAGCGGGTTCGACCTCGTGCCCTGTTTCAATGACCCGATGCCCGGCAACTTCTTGGTGGATGACGCCAAGGGCATCATGCTGGTTGATTACGAGTTCGCCTCCAACAACGACCGCTGCTACGACCTGGGCATCTGGTTCGGCGAGATGTTCTTCGACGGAGCGCGCGAGGCGGAGCTGACCGAAGCCTATTTCGGCCAGGTCACCGAGCAGGCCGCGGCGCGGATCACCGTCTACAAGGCGCTGGCGGACATCAAGTGGGCCACCTGGTCCATGGTGCAGGAGAAAGTCTCCGCGCTTGACTTCGACTACCGCAAATACGGCGTCTGGAAGCACATGCGCGCCCGACGGGTCATGCACAACCCACGTTGGCCAGACTGGCTGCGGACGCTGTGAGCTTGGGCGACCGGCGGCAAATGGCTTCTGATGCCGCACGCCGAAACGGCGGCGCGGAAGGCGTATGGCTCGCTGACAGATTGCACGCGGGCCGGGCCAGCATAAGCCTTCTGCTGTCCGCTGCTGAAACCGCTGCCTCCGCGTGTCGGAGCCGCATGGAGCGTTTGCGTTGTTGAAACCAGCGTTCCTGCCGCCACTGTCACCCGCAGCAAAACCGGGCCGGATCTTCGCCACCAGTTCCACAGATTTCGCCCAAAGGGCTGATGACGACGCGCTGGCCATAGGCGCTCGGCAGAGGATGCATTTCGTCAGCTGAATGATTGGCTGACAGGCGCGCGCCTGAGCGTCGTTGGCAAGCCCGGGATGTCCAGACCGGTATCGCCCTGACGGTGCCAGGCAATACCGGCTTGGTTTTATTTGGACTGGCGGTTAACGCCCGGATTTCCAATCACAACGATCGCGGCCTGTGGGCCATAAATCGGAGCGGGCGCGAGGATGAGGTCGTTTTCATCCGGCACGCATGCGAAGCTTGCCGGATTGTTCGGGTCGCCGGAACCCTGGTACGCCGCATGGCGTGGGTATAGGCACAACGGCCGCTGGAAGGCGATCCCCTGCGCGGGCACGTCATTCACGTACTTCGTGGCAATGATCGTGTGTGGCGCGCTGCCGGTCTCCACCCAGTCCGCCAGCGCCGCCAAGGCATCGTCGCTGGCGTCGCCTGGTATGGGAGAAGCCACCTGATCCTGCGCGCCGAACACGTTCGGGCCTGGGCCGCCGGAGCAGTGCCACATGCCCGGAGCCATGAACAGCCGAGCGTAGTCCGCA
>CAXTXZ010000479.1:0-3649 GCA_964248015.1 uncultured Rhodopila sp.
GTCCGCGACATCAGCCTTGCCGGTGGCCCACCGCCGCGGCTCATGAAGAGCCCCGGCCAGCGCCGGCGAATTTGCATCGGCCGGCGACTGCCCATGAAACGGAGGCCTGTCGCGGTGACGCCTCGCCCCTTCATCCTGCTTCTGTGCGGCCTGCTCGCGGCCCCCGCCGGCGCGCAGACGCTCAGCATCGCGTCCTCCGCTCCCGTCACCAGCATCGACCACTATCACACGCTGGCGCCCAACGAATCATTCGACAGCAACGTCTACGACTGCCTCGTGGACCGCGACGCGCAGGGCCGCATGGTTGGCGGCCTGGCGCGATCCTGGCGCCTGCGCGACGACCGCACGTGGGAGTTCAAGCTCCGTGACGCCACCTTCCACGACGGCACGCCGTTCACCGCCGAGGACGTCGCCTACACCCTGGCTCGCGTGCCGAGGGCCAGGAACAGCCCGGCCTCCTTCTCGGTCTACACCCAGGCCGTCAGCGGTGCCGAGATCGTCGATCCCCGCACCATCCTGCTCCGCACCGCCAGCCCCTATCCGTTATTGCCCTCCGACCTGACGCAGGTCTTCATCATCCCGCACACGCTCGGCCCCGACCCCGCCACCGAGGACTTCAACACTGGCAAGAACGCCATCGGCACCGGCCCCGCTGCCCGCGCGCCATGCCCCGCTGCGCGCGGGAGACACCAGCCCTGAAGACGGTCGCGCCCGGTCACGACAGCGCCTGCCACCTGAACGACAACGCCTGGCGCGACGGAAGCGCGACGCAAGATCGGCTGGAACCCCTGGCCTTCCTTCAACCCTTCCGGCCGTGCTACAGCACGCCTACAGATGTCATCCGAGCAAGGAGAAAGAATTTCATGACGATCAAGGTTGGCGACACGATTCCGTCCATGAAACTGACGGTCGCGACGCCGGAGGGGCCAAAGGAAACCTCCACCGACGAAATCTTCAAAGGCAAGAAGGTCGTCCTGTTCGCGGTGCCTGGCGCGTTCACCCCGACCTGCAGCGCCAAGCATCTGCCCGGCTTTGTGCAGAACGTCGACGCCTTGCACGCCAAGGGCGTTGACACCATCGCTTGCATCGCGGTCAACGATGCGTTCGTCATGGACGCATGGGCCAAGCAGCAGAGCGCTGGCGATAAGATCACCATGTTGGCCGACGGGGCGGCGGCATTCGCCAAGGCCATCGGCCTGGAACTCGACCTGAACGCCCGCGGCATGGGCTGGCGCAGCCAGCGCTACGCCATGGTCGCCGACGACGGCAAGGTCACGTATCTGGGCGTGGAAGCCCCAGGCGGCTTCGAAGTCAGCAAGGCCGAGGCGGTACTCGCTACTCTCTAGGCAATACACAGGCGGCCAGCCACCACGCGGGCCGCCTGGCGCTTGTCGCGAACCCCTAATACTTGCGCCAGAAAAATCCTGCCGTGACCACTGCGCTCAGCGCAACCACGAACACCCGCAGCACCTTCGCCGGCAGCAGGCGAGCATAGCGCGCGCCGAAGTAACCTCCGGCAACGGCGGAGCCCATCATCGCCAGCGTTTCCGGCCACCGCGCCACGCCCGCCGCGATGAAGCAAAGCACCGCTGCCCCATTCGCCGCGCTAACCAGCAGCGTCCGCGTCGGCGCCAGGACCTTCAGCTCCGCGCCGTCCAGCAGCGTCCACACCGCCATCATCATCAGCCCGATCGCGCCGCCGAAGTAGCCGCCATAAATCGACAGGATGAACTGGATAAGCAGGAACGGCCCGCGCCCGATCGTCACATGCCGCCGCAGCAGATCCCCCAGTTGACGCCCGCAGGCGAAGGCGATCGTGGCCAGCAGAAGCAGCCAGGGGATCACCAGGTCAAACGCCGCCCCGGGCGTGACCAGCAGCAGGATCGCGCCAACGACGCCGCCCGCCAGGGAAATCGGCAGCAGCACGCGCGGGCTGACGCCGGCGACGCCCCGCAAGTCGGCGCGATAGGCCCAGGTGCTGGCGACGGTGCCAGGGAACAGCGCCACCGTGTTGCTGGCATTGGCCGCGACCGGCGGCAAGCCGGCCAGCACCATGGCCGGGAAACCAACGAACGACCCACCGCCAGCGACCGCGTTCATCGTCCCGGCCAGCAGCCCCGCGCCCATCAGCGGCAAATAAGGGTTCACGTGCACTGCTCCGGCACGTTCCGCGCCAGTTCCGCCAGCCACGCCGCCGCGTTTCCGTCGGACGGCGCGCGCCAGTCGCCGCGCGGCGACAGCGACCCCCCAGCCGAAACCTTCGGGCCGTTCGGCATGGCGCTGCGCTTGAACTGGCTGAAGGCGAAGAACCGAGTCAGGAAGACTTGCATCCAGTGCCTGATCCGCGGCAGGTCATACGCCACGCGCCGGTCCGCGTCGAAATGCGGCGGCCACGCGCCACGCTCAGCGTCCTCCCACGCTTGCAACGCCATGAAGGCGATCTTCGACGGCGCGAAGCCGTGGCGCAGGATGTGGAACAAGGTGAAATCCTGCAACGCGTAAGGCCCGATCTTCGCCTCGGTGCTCTGCGGAACCTCGCCCTCGGCCACCGGCACCAATTCGGGAGAGATCTCCGTCGAGAGAATCGCATCCAGCGTTTCCAGCACGTCATCCGAGAAACGTTTCGTCCCGATGATCCAGCGGATCAGGTGCTGGATCAGTGTCTTCGGCACGCCCGCGTTGACGTTGTAGTGCGCCATCTGGTCGCCGACGCCATAAGTGCACCAACCCAAAGCCAGTTCCGACAGGTCGCCAGTGCCGATGACAAGGCCGCCCAGATGGTTAGCCAGCCTGAACAGGTAATCGGTGCGCAGCCCGGCCTGCACGTTCTCGAACGTGACGTCGTAAAGCGACTGCCCGGTGGAATAAGGATGCCCCAGGTCAGCCAGCATCTGCTTCGCCGCCGGCTTGATATCCAATTCGCTCGCGGTCGCTCCCAGCGAGCGCATCAGCCGCCAGGCATTGGACTTGGTGTGATCGGAGGTCGCGAACCCCGGCATCGTATAGGCCAGGATGCCGTCGCGCGGCAGTCCCAGCAGGTCGAACGCCTGGGCGCAGACCAGCAGCGCCTGCGTCGAATCCAGCCCGCCGGAAATCCCGATGACAACCTTCCCGAGCCCGGTCGAGCGCATCCGCTGCGCCAATCCCGACACCTGTATATTATAAGCCTCGTAACAATCCTGTTCCAGTCGGGCAACGTCAGCCGGCACGAACGGGAAACGCTCGACGCGGCGGCGGAAGCCGACATCGCCGGCTGGCGCCCCCACCGTGAACCCGATGCGGCGGAAGGCGCGCGGGCAGCGGCGGCGGTTGGTGTCGAACGACCCCATTTGCAGGCGTTCCTGCGCCAGCAGGTCAAGGTCGATATCGGCGATCGCCGCCTGGTCCGCCGCCGGGAACCGTTCCGTTTCGGCCAACGTGTCGCCGTTCTCGAACACCGAGGCCTGCCCGTCCCAGGCAAGGTCGGTGGTCGACTCCCCTGCCCCCGCCGCCGCGTACAGGTACGCCGCCACGCACCGCGCCGACTGCGAGCGGCACAGCAGGCGGCGGGTTTCCGCCTTGCCGATGGTGATGTTGCTGGCCGACAGGTTCGCCAGCACCGTCGCTCCCGCCGCCGCCGCCTCGCCACTCGGCGGGTTGGGCACCCAGA
>CAXTXZ010000480.1:0-3648 GCA_964248015.1 uncultured Rhodopila sp.
TCTTTTCAGTTGCCTGCCGGACAGCCCGTTCCGCGACGTGCGGGTGCGCAAGGCTATGAACTTGGCGATCGACCGTGACGGGTTGTGCAGCCTGCTTGGGGGCACCGCGCTGCCAGCCAAAGGGATCGTGCCGCCGGGGCATCCCTGGTTCGGCACGCCGACGTTTGACGTTCGCTATGATCCCGACGCGGCGCGGGCGCTGCTGAAGGAGGCTGGCTACGGGCCGGGCAAGCCGTGCGCGGTGACGTTCCTGATCTCCACCGCGGGGTCGGGCCAGATGCAGCCTTTGCCGATGAACGAGGCGATCAAGGAGGGGCTGGAGGATGTCGGCTTCAAGGTGACGCTGACGGCGATGGACTGGGAGTCGCTGCGGGCGCGACGCCGGGCGGGGGCGATGGCGCCGGAGAACAAGGGGGCGCACGCGCTGAACAACTCGCTGGGCGCGGCCGATCCGACGGCGATCATCCAGGATGCCTGGTCGAAGATGGTGCCGCCCGCCGGCATTGACTGGGGCTGGTTCAAGGATGAGGAAGCCGACGCGCTGGCCGAACAGGCCTCGGTCGAGTTCGATCCGGTCAAGCAGACGGCGGTGCTGGCGAAGCTGCACGCGCGGATCGTGGACCAGGCGATCTGGGCGTTCGTGGTGCACGACCTCAATCCGCGTGCGCTGTCGCCCCGGCTCAAGGGCTTCGTGCAGGCGCAAAGCTGGCTGCAGGACCTGACGCCGGTGGATATTGCCTGAGGTGGCGGCAGGTCACATCGCCAGGTAGCCGCCATCGACGTAGAGTTCGGCGCCGGTGATGTAGGACGCCTCGTCCGAGGCCAGGAACAGGATGGCGTTGGCGACCTCGTCGGCTTCCCCGGTGCGGCCGAGCGGGACGGATTTGAGCATCTGGGCGCGGACGGCGGGATCGGCGGTGGCGCCCGAGGTGCGCATCGGCGGCATCAGGCCGGGGTGCACGGAGTTGCAACGGATCTTGTCCTTGCCGAACTGCACGGCGGTGGACTTGGTCATCACGCGGACCGCGCCCTTGGCGGCGTTGTAGCCCATGTGCACCATGCCCTGGCCAACGACGCCGGAGATCGAGGACAGGTTGACGATCGAGCCGCCGCCGTTCGCCTGCATCCGCGGCACCGCCGCCGCCGTGCCGAGGAACACGCCGGTGCTGTTGACCGCCATCACACGTTCCCACAGGGCGGAATCGAGCAGGTCGTTGGTGGCGCTGCCGCTGATGCCGGCGTTGTTCACCAGTATGTCGAGCTTGCCATGGGCGCGGACGGTGGTTTCGACCACCTGCTTCCAGCCGGCCTCGTCGGTGACGTTGAGGGTCTGGAACATGGCTTCTCCGCCGGCGGCCTTGATGCTGTCGGCGACGGCGTTGCCCTCCTCCACGAGCATGTCGGCGATGACGACCTTGGCGCCCTCCCGCGCGAAGCGGCGCGCGGTGGCGGCGCCCATGCCCGACGCCGCGCCGGTGATGATGGCGACCTTGTTTGGCAGACGCATGATGTTCCCTCCGTTTGCTGGATGCAGCCTGCCATTGACGGGAAGGGTTGGCTACCGGCGGGCAACAGAGCAGAATGATGGCGTTGACACATCTCCCTGGAGCAGCTTCGCATGGCCCATCGCGGCTTGACCTTCGGCATTTTCCTGGCGCCGTTCCATCGGCTGGGCGAGAACCCGACCTTGGCCATTGGCCGCGACGTGGAGCTGATCCAGTGGCTGGATCACCTCGGGTATGACGAAGCCTGGATCGGCGAGCATCATTCGGCCGGGTGGGAACTGATCGCCTCGCCCGAGCTGGTCATCGCGGCGGCAGCGGAGAAGACCAAGCACATCAAGCTGGGGTCCGGGGTGACCAGCCTGCCGTATCACCATCCGTTCCTGGTGGCGCAGCGCTGGGTGCAACTGGACCACATGACGCGCGGGCGGGCGATGCTGGGGTGCGGTCCCGGGGCGCTGACGTCGGATGCCTACATGCTTGGGATACAGCCGGCGACGCAACGGCCGCGCATGCTGGAGTCGATGGACGCGATCATGGCGCTGCTGCGGATGGAGGAACGCGTCACGGTCAAGACCGACTGGTTCGAGATGAACGATGCTCGGCTGCACCTCGCCCCCTACAGCGACCCGCATTTCGACATCGCGGTGGCGAGCACCATCACGCCGTTCGGCATGATCGCGGCCGGCACGCATGGCGTGGGCGTGCTGTCGATCGGCGCCGGGCTGCCGGGCGGGCCGGAGGCGCTGGCCAGCCAGTGGAAGATCGCCGAGGACGCCGCCGCGAAGCACGGCAAGACCGTGTCGCGCAAGAAATGGCGCGTGGTGGTCAACGCCCATGTCGCCGAGGACGACGAGCAGGCGCTGGCCGAGGTGCGCAAGGGCGAGCGGAATGAAACCGTCACGTATTTCGAGGACACGCTGGGGCGGCCTCCGGGCCGGGCGGATGATCCGTTGCGGGATGGCGTGAAGATGGGCACGACGCTGGTCGGCTCGCCCGAGACGGTGGCGCGGGGGATCTCGCGGTTGCTGGAGTACAGCCAGGGCGGCTTCGGCGGCATCCTGTTCCGGGCGCATGAATGGGCGACGCGCGAGCAGACGATGCGAAGCTACGAATTGTTCGCGCGTTACGTGATGCCGGTGTTCCAGGGATCGCTGGATGCGCCGATCGGGTCGCGCGAGTGGGCCATGGGAAACCGCAAGCAGGTGTTTGGCTCGACGCCGGAGGCGGTGCGGCGGGCGTTCACGGATTTCGGCGCGGCGGTGCCGGAGGATTTCAAGTCGCGGACGATCGGCGCGCGGGATGTCGATGGGGCGGACTGATCGGTCGTTGCGGCGGGGCGCGGCCTGACGCAGTGTCGGGGTTTGGCGGCAGGCAAAGGGTGCAATCATGGCGCGCAACATCGCGGTCGGCGTCGGGATCATGGAGTATCCGTTCCAGACCTCGGACGGGTTCTGGCGCTGGGTGGATCTGTGCGAGCAGGGCGGGCTGGATTCCATCTGGCAGACCGACCGGCTGGTCAGCCGCGCGCCGTTCCTGGAGTGCATGACGGCGCTGGCAGCGATCGCGGGACGGACGCGGCGGATCAAGTTCGGCGTCAACGTCGTGTCGGTGGCGATGCGCGAGCCTTTGCTGCTGGCCAAGCAATGCGCGACGATCGACGTGCTGTCGAACGGGCGGCTGCTGCCGGGGTTCGGCATCGGCAGCCCTAGGGGAGCGGAATGGACGGCGATGCACCTGGACACCACCACGCGCGGGCGCAAGACGGATGAGGCGCTGGAGATCATCAGCCGGTTGTGGGCGGGGGAAACGCTGGATTACGCCGGGCGGCACTTCAAGCTGACGAAGGCGTCGATCCGGCCGGCGCCGGTGCAGCCCGACCTGCCGATGTGGATCGGCGGGTCGTCCGAGGCGGCGATGAAGCGGACGGCGAAGCTCGGGACGGGATGGCAGGCCGGGGCGGAGACGCCGGAAACGGTGGGCGAGGTGATCGCCGGGATCAAGGCGGCGCTGGCCGAAACCGGGCGGACGATCGAGGACGACCATTATGGCGCGGCCTTCGCCTTCCGCTTTGGCGGGACGGATGATCCAGGCGTGGCGAAGATCACCGAGCAATACCAGGCCCGGACGGGGCGCGATGCGCGCG
>CAXTXZ010000481.1:0-3646 GCA_964248015.1 uncultured Rhodopila sp.
TCGGATGTCAGAAAACCTGGATCGGATCGACTACCGCCGTTCCGGGAACAGCCCCAGCAGCCCCTCCGCCGTGGCGGCGCAGCGTCCCCGCTCGGTGATCAATCCGGTCAGCAGCCGCCCGGGCGTCACATCAAAGGCCGGGTTCGCCGCCGGACTGCCAGCCGCCGCGATCCGCATCGTCGCGATCGAGCCATCCGCCAGCCGCCCCGTCATGTCGGTGACCTCGGACGCGGCGCGTTCCTCGATCGGGATGTCGGCGACTCCATCGGACACCGTCCAGTCTATCGTGGAGGACGGCATCGCCACCCAGAACGGCACATCGTTGTCGTGCGCCGCGAGCGCCTTCAAGTACGTGCCGATCTTGTTCGCCGCGTCTCCCGTCCGGGTGACCCGATCGGCGCCGACGATCACCAGATCGACCATGCCGTGCTGCATGAAGTGGCCGCCGGCGTTGTCCGCGACAACCGTGTGCGGCACGCCATGCTTGCCGAGTTCCCATGCCGTCAGCGCCGCGCCCTGGTTCCTCGGACGGGTTTCGTCAACCCAGACATGAAGGTCGATCCCGGCATTGAACGCCGTGTAGACCGGCGCCAGGGCCGTGCCCCAGTCAACCGTCGCCAGCCAGCCGGCGTTGCAATGCGTCAGCACGTTCACCGGACGCCCGGGCCGTGCCGCATCCTGTATCAGCTTCAGGCCGTGCCGGCCGATCGCCTCGTTCCGCGCGACGTCCTCCTCGGCGATCAGCGCGGCCTCCGCATAGGCAACAGCGACACGCTCGGCGGGCGGCGTGTTGCGCAGCCGTGTCAGCATCCGGTCCAGTGCCCAGCGCAAGTTGACCGCCGTCGGGCGCGTCGCCCCAATCAGTTCGGCGTCCCGCTCCATCGCCTCCGAGGACGCATCCGCCCGCAGCGCCAGGCACAGCGCATAGGCGGCCAGCGCCCCGATCAAAGGCGCCCCGCGCGCCTGCATCGACCGGATGGCATGCGCCGCCTGGTCGCGGGTCGTCAGCCTCAGGATCTCCAGCGCCCATGGCAGCGCGGTCTGGTCCAGGATATGCACGGACCAGCCATCATCCGGGTCCAGCCAGATGCTGCGATAGGCGGCGCCGTCGATCCTCATCGCGCCGAAACCCTTTGCGCCAGCACGCAGACCAGGGTGAACAGCCGCCGCGCCGTGTCGAAGTCGATTTCAATTTTCCCCGCCAGGCGCTGGGTCATCAGCTCGGCGCCTTCGTTGTGCAAACCGCGGCGTCCCATGTCGATGGCCTGGATGCGCTCGCTGCGGCCCTCCTCGACCGCCATGATGTAGCTGTCGACCAGCAACTGGTAGTCCTTCACCAGCCGGCGGAACGGCCCCAGGGCCAGTCCGATGGCGGTCAGGGGCGTGCCCGCGACATCACGGATATCGAAGACCAGCCGGCCTTCCACGATCGACAGGTGCAGCGCGTAGGGGCCAGGCGTGGTCGTGCCGATCAACGGCGCGAAATGATTGGCCGCCTTGAGGTCCGCGACGGCTTGTTCCCGGTCAGCCTCGATGAAGGGGGACAGGTTGTTGGGCGATTCCCCTTCCAGGACCACCCGATCCAGCCTGGCGGCCAGGACTTCAGTTCCGGTCATTGGCCATCGGTGTCGTTCTTGAGCATGTTCAGGTTCAGCATCAGGCCCACGGTGGCGCCCTTGACCGGACGCAGCAGGCCAAGCGCAAGCACGCCTGTCAGCGGCAGGAAGATCGCCGACATCAGCCACAGCGGCGGCTCCCCCATGCGGTCCACCGAGAACATCAGCGGCACCACGACATGGCCCGTGATCAGGATCGTGAAGTACGGCGGGGCGTCATCGGCGCGCGCCAGTCCCAGCGGCGCGGAGCAATGGGCGCATTCGGATACGACTCTAAGGAACCCCTTGAAAATTTTCGATCTTCCGCAGCTTGGGCAGCGTCCGAGGAAGCCTCTGCCAAGGGCGTTCAGCATGGGTGGGCGCGGCCAGGCATTCGATGGCGCAGCCCGGTTGGGCTGCCAGCGGATTGGAGTCATGATCGGTCCTTCCAGTCGCGACGGGCCTGGTTGCGGCGCGAGTGACGCTTTCAGCGGCCAGACTAAGCCTTGACGCCGAGCAACGCCATATCGGGTCTCTTGCCTCCCGCTGCCAGGGGCTGGCAGCGGTTCATTGCTCGCCATCCGTCTCGCCGGGTTGTCGTCGCCCGCGTAAAGGCGCTGCCGGCGTTGCCGACCAACCTTCCACAAGACCTGGCGCCGCCGGCTCACGCCGTCCAGCTCCCGCGCTGCGACAGCAGCCGCTAAGGCGTCGTGGGTTTGCGCCACGCCGCCGGTTCCACCGCGCCCGTCTGCCCGGTGATGCGCTGGTACGCTTCCGGCCGGCGGTGCTTGTCGAAGGCGAAGATCGTCGTCCGCCCCAGCGCGCACATCTCCAGGTCGCAGTCGGCGGTGATCAGCTCGTCGCCCCAGCTTGCCGCCATGGCGATGATCTCGCCCTGCGGGTTGACGATGATGGAGTGGCCGAACAGCTCGTTGCCGTCCTCCACCCCCGCCTTGGCGGTGGCGACGGCGAAGCAGGCGTTCTGGTAGCAACCGGCCTGGATCGACAGGTGTGAATGGAACACCCGCAGGTGATGCGCCTCGAAGCCGCTCGCCTCCATGTTAAGGCTGGGCGTGTTGTAGCCAAGCGCCACCAGTTCGACGCTTTGCAGGCCGAGGACGCGCCAGGCTTCCGGCCAGCGGCGGTCGTTGCAGATCAGCATTCCCATGTTGATGCCGTCCAGTTCGCCCATCGGCGCGCGGATCACGGGAAAGCCCAGGTTGCCGACCTCGAAATAACGTTTCTCCAGATGCTGCACGCGTCGTTTCGGCTCGTGCTCCGCGTGGCCGGGCAGATGCACCTTGCGGTACTTCAGCAGGATGTCGCCGGACGGCGCGACCAGGATCGCCGTGTTGAAGTGTCGCCGCCGCACTGTGCCGGTCTCGTCCGCCTCATGGGCGATTTCGGCGTAGCCAAGGTGAAAGCCGATGCCGAAGCGCGCGGCGGCGGCGAACAACGGCGCGGTTTCATCCGACGGCATGGCGGTCTCGAACCAGCCGTCGGCCTCGGACCTGTCGGCGTGGTAGTGACGCGGAAAGAACGTTGTCAGCGCCAGTTCCGGGAAGACAACCAGGTTGGCGCCGCGACGGTGCGCCCGTTCCAGCAGCGCGACCATCCGCGCCACGGCCACGGAGCGTGGCTCGGCCTTCTGGATCGGCCCCAACTGAGCAGCCGCGACGGTGATGATACGAGCCAACGACACTCTCCTTCACTGTGGCGCGCCGGGTTGCCTGATCGTGCCGCCGGTCGCCAAAACCCAGCATGCCACGGCTGCCGGGCCACGCAATTCCCCCGGCTTGCCGTTCCGACTACTCGACATTACGAAGCAGGAAGAGGGCCAGGGAATCCCCGCCTGAACGGAGGAAGCGCATGCTGCTACATGACTTGAAGGTCAGCCCGTCGAAAGCCGGCTTGAAGCGCGAGGACCAGCTTGCCTGGAAGATCGCCGGCGTCGCCGCCGACCGGGTCGCCGTGCCGAGGGACGTCGCGGCGATGATCGTCAACCGCATCATCGACAACGCCTCGGTGGCCATCGCCTCGGTCAACCGCCG
>CAXTXZ010000482.1:0-3642 GCA_964248015.1 uncultured Rhodopila sp.
CACCCCCCGACATCGCAGCCCAGGCCGCCCTGTAAGCCTGTGGCAGGCAGGGGAACTCAGCGTCGCTGCCGGATGACAGGAGCGGCAGACTGCCCGGCCGTTCCTGCGGCGGCGGCTACCGCCGTATCACTGGGGACGGAATGCTCTCGATCATGACGTTCACCACGGCCGGCTTGCCGCTGGCCAGGGATCGTTGCAGCGCGCCCGGCAGGTCGTTGGCCTCGGTCACCAGTTCGCCATGGCCACCCAATGCGGTTGCCACAAGATCGTAGCGTGTCGGGTTCAGTTCACAGCCATGGACGCGGTTTGGGCCGTAGTCGCGGACTTGCAGGTTGTATTCGGCGTTCCAGCGGCAGTCGGTGCCAACGATCGCCACGTAGGGCAGGCCCAGGCGCGCCGCCGTCTCGATCTCCGACATATGGAAGCCGAAGGTGCCGTCGCCCATCACCGCGAAGATCGGCGCGTGACGCTCCACCACCCTGGCGCCGGCGGCCATGGGCAACGACGACCCGATCGAGCCGGCGACGCCGTTGATCATCCGCCGGTCGTTGCGGAGCATGCTCTGGCCCCACTGCGCGAACTCCCCGCCGTCGCAGATCAGCACGCTGTCCTGGGTCAGGAAGTCCTGCGCCACGCGGAACACCTCGGCGGGGTGCAGCTTGCCCTGGGTCGAGGACCGCAGGCTGGCCCAGGCCGCGGGGCGGTTGTCGAAGCAGGCGCGGGCGTCGGCCAGCCAGGCGGCGTCGCCCAGGTTCCGGCCGGCGCCGTGGGCGATCAACTGCTCCGCCGCCGGGTAAGTGTCGGCGATGCAGCCGAACGCCAGGGCATCGTGCTTGGATCGGGCGGCGCGGCCGAGGATCGCGCCATCCGGATCAATCGCGATGAAACGACAGTCCGGGGCGAACGGCGCGCCGCCAAACTTCAGGGTGAAGTCCAAAGCCTTGCCCAGCAGCAGCACCAGATCGGCGCGCCGCGCCACATCCGCGTAAGCGCCAAGGCTGGCGTCATTGAACCCGCGTGGCCCTTCGCTCAGGCAGGCAGGAATCGTCAGGGCCGCTTCCATGCGCCGCAGCATCTCGCGGCCGGAGCGTGTCGCCAGGACAGGCGCGCCAATGATCAACGGCCGTTCCGCGCCTTGCAGCAGCGTCACGATGGCTTCGGCTGCCGCGGCGCCCAGCGGCATCGGAGGGGCGGTGAAATCCGCATCCGTCGGCCAAGCCA
This sequence comes from uncultured Rhodopila sp., assembly GCA_964248015.1. Lineage (GTDB taxonomy): Bacteria > Pseudomonadota > Alphaproteobacteria > Acetobacterales > Acetobacteraceae > Rhodopila. Next base: position 1,222 of record CAXTXZ010000482.1, read on the forward strand.
CCGCGTCCTCGGGCACGGCCGCGTCCAGCACGTCGGAGGGCAGGCTGAGGTGAACGGGCCCAGGTCGCCCGGAGGTCGCGATCCGAGCGGCTTTCGCCACGTCCAGGCCAACCCTGGCCGTGTCCGTCGCCATCCAAGCGGCTTTGCAGACCGGCGCCGCCATGTCGACCTGGCGCAGTTCCTGGAAGCCGCCGCGGCCGATCTGGTCAGTCTCGGCATGGCCGGACAACAGGATCATGGGGGTTTCCTGGCCGAGCGCGGTGAACAGCGCGCCGACGGCGTTGGCGTGGCCGGGGCCGCCAGTGACCCAGGCGATGCCGGGCCGTCCCGTCAACCGTCCGTACGCGTCAGCCATGTGCACTGTCGCGGCCTCGTGACGGACATGCATCAGCGACAGTTTCGTTTCCAGCGCCGCGTCGAACAGCGACATGATGTGGTTGCCGGACAGCGTGAAGATGTCGGTCAGGCCGGCACGTTCCAGGGTGCGCACAACAATATCGGCCCCGCGCAGAGTGGATGGCATGAAATGGTGGTCCTGATGAAAAGAAGTGTTCCTGGCCTGGCCAAACCATTGCGGCAGGGCCGGGTCATGTGGCCCGGAGAGGTTGGGCCTTGAGGGGGCAGGAAATCCCGGCGGCGTTGCCCGCCGCCAGGACGCGTTTCCAGGCGGCTAAACCGGGTCCCAGGGATAAACGTCGCGGGTCCGTTCCAGGGGCGTGAAGCTGCCTTTCACGGCCGGCAGCCAATGCTCCGCCAGCTTCTCGGGGGTCCAGCCATCGGGACGCGCCATGATCCGGATCGGACGGGGCTGGTTGTACAAATAGACCTCGTTGCCGCGCACGCCGAAGATCTGGCCGGACACGCCCGCCGCGGCATCGGAGCCCAGGAACGCGATCAACTGCGCGATATGGTCAGGACGGGTCTTCGCCGCGCGGGCCTGAAGCTGTTCCTCGGTCTGGCCGGGCACGGTCTCGATCATGCGGCTGAACGCGTGCGGCCCGATGCAGTTGGAGCGGATGTTGTAGCGTTGCATGTCCATCGCGATGCAGCGCGACAGGCCGGCGATGCCAAGCTTGGCGGCGCCGTAGTTGGTCTGCCCCACGCTGCCGATCAGGCCGGAGGTCGAGGTCATGTGCACGTAGCACCCGCTTTCCTGCTTGCGGAAATGCGGCACGGCGGCGCGGGAGACGTAGAACGCGCCGTAAAGATGCACCTTGATCACCGCGTCGAACTCTTCGATCGACATGTAGTGGAACATGCGGTCGCGCAGGATGCCGGCGTTGTTCACGACGATGTCGATGCGGCCGAACGCGTCGATCGCGTCCTGGACCATCTTTTGTGCGTCTTCCCAGCTCGCCACGCTGCCGCCGTTGGCGACCGCCCGGCCTGGGCCGTGCGCCTGGTCGATCTCCGCCACCACGCGCTGCGCCGGGCCGGCATCCTGGCCCTCGCCGGTCACCGTCGCGCCGATGTCGTTGACCACGACCTTGCCGCCGTTCGCCGCAATCGCCAGCGCGGTCGCCTTGCCGATGCCGTTGCCGGCCCCTGTGACCACGGCGACCTTGCCATCAAGCATACCCATTGTGTTTCCTCCTTAAAACGGAACAGCGGCACAATGCGACAGAGCGCATCCCGTGTCATCATCCGGACAGGGAGGACAATAACATGGATCTTGGGTTTCTGGGACTGGGCCAAATGGGCGCGGCGATCGCCGAGCGGCTGCAAGGGGCCGGTGCGTCGCTGCATGTGCACGATCCGAACGAGGCGGTGGTTGCGCCTTTCGTGACACGAGGGGCTTCGCGGCATGCCTCGGCTGCTGGCGTGGCGGATGCCGCGCGGATCGTGTTCGCCTGCCTGCCCAACGGATCGGTCAGCAAAACCGTCGCCCGCGACGTCGCCTCCGGCGCGGCGGTTCGCATCTATGTGGAGATGTCGACCATCGGCGGCGCCGCGATGACGCGGATCCAGGGCATGGTCGCGCCCTCTGGCATCACCCTGGTTGATTGCCCGATCAGCGGTGGACCCAAAGGCGCACGCGCGGGCACGTTGACGGTGCTCGCCGCCGGCCCGCCAGAGGCCCGCGCCGAAATCCTGCCCTGGCTGCGCCGCATCGGCGGGACAGTGTTCCAGATTGGCGACAAGGCGGGGCAGGCGCAGTTGATGAAGCTGGTCAACAACCTGGTCGGCGCCGCCAACATGGCCGCCGCGTTCGAGGCCCTGGTGCTCGGCGCCAAAGGCGGGCTGGACCCGGACCAGATGGTGCAAGTGCTGAACGCGTCCACCGGCCAGAACAGCGCAACCCTGACAAAGATACCGAAAGCCGTCTTGACCGGCAGCTTCGACTACGGCGCCAACCTGGCAACAATGGCCAAGGACGTCAGGCTGGGCCTAAAGGAAGCCGAGGCGCTCGGCGTGCCGATG
>CAXTXZ010000483.1:0-409 GCA_964248015.1 uncultured Rhodopila sp.
CGTTGTCGTCTGACACGACAAAATGCTCATTGTCCGGGATGGCGAACGTCGCATCCAGCCGCCGCGCCCGCAGGCCGGCGGCGAACGTGTTGCAGGCCCTGCTCCAGAGCTCGCCGACCGCGTAGTCCAACTGATAGGCGCCTTGGGGAATGTCGGCCAAGTCGGCATGGCCGCCCGGAGCCAGGAAGATCGCGAAGGCGACCGTCCCTGTCATTTCCCGCAGTTTCACCACGGCGGGCTGCACCGCCCGGTTGTCTATCTGCAAGGTGTAGCCGCCGTTGCCGTGCCGCTCCAGGATCTCGCCGTCCGCAGGCGTCGGACCGGCGTTGTAGCCGCAGTAAGCCCGGTGCGCCGCGTCCGCGTTGCCAGGCGTCAGGTGCGTGGTCTGGATAAAGCCGGTCTGCTGGTC
>CAXTXZ010000483.1:419-3641 GCA_964248015.1 uncultured Rhodopila sp.
GACCGATGTCTATAACCGCCAGCCCTCACAACCGGGCCCTGCACCCCCCGCGCCCGTTCCACGCCGCAACACCCGGCCACGGCCGGCGCCCCGGTCTGCCGGACGGCGTCCGCCACGTTGCCGGGCGTCAGGTGCGTGGTCTGGATAAAGCCGTTCTGATGGTCATTGACCAGAACCTCGAACAATCCGTTCTGCCGGTAGAGCCGCACCGCCTGCACCGAGCTGAACAGCGGAAGCTGCCCGAGCGGCACAAGCGTATTGCGCTCCTGGTCCAGCCGCCACAGGACCGGCGGGCTGGCGGCGGGAACGACATAGAAATTCGGCGTTCCCGGCAGCCTTGCCGGAAGTGGCCCATACAGGACGGCCTGATGCGCGCTGGGCGACAGCGGCGGGACACTGACCGCGTTCGCCCTGATTTCCGTGTGCTCGGCCTGCGGTGGCCCAGCCCGCAGGTGCAGCACGATTTCAACCATGCACAGGCTCAGGAACGCGCCAAACCCCAGCCAGGCCACGAGCGGCAAGTCAGAGAACCGCACGAGCCGGATCGGGGCGGCGGGCGCGGCATGGGGTTGGGGCGTCGCGAACACAGCGGGCTGGATGGCGTCCAGCGCGGCCTGGCGCGCCTTTCGATCGTAGCTTTCCCGTTTCTCCCGGTTGGACAGGATGTCGTAGGCTTGCTTGATCGCGAGAAAGGCCGCGGCATCCCCGGTGTTGGGCACATCAGGGTGCAGCAGCCGAGCCTTGGCGCGATAGGCGGCGCTGATGGCGGCTTGGGTGGCGTTGGCGTTCAGCCCCAGCCGCGCGTAATGGCCTTCAGGGTCCAGGCTTGTTCTCGGTGGCGGCATGTGTCGATAAGGGGCGCGCTGTCAAAACAGTCAGGGAGCGGACGTGGCGAACAAACAGGCAGGCGCCCTGAGATGGGTCGCGCTGGTGGTGCTGCTCACGGGCGGTTTCTTGCCGCCGTTGGACTTCTTCATCGTCAACGTCGCTCTTTCCTCGGTCCGTGAAAGTCTGGACGCATCGCCAGCCGAACTGCAACTGGTCATATCCGGCTATGCGGCGGCCTTCGCGGTTTTTCTCATCACCGGCGGCCGGCTGGGTGACCTGTATGGGCGGCGGCGCTGTTTCCTGGGCGGCCTGGCGGCGTTCTCGGTGGCCAGCCTAAGCTGCGGCCTTGCCACGTCGCCCGCGCTGCTGGTCGCCAGCCGCGTCGTGCAAGGTTCGGCGGCGGCGGTGCTGCAGCCGCAGGTGCTGGGCTCGATCCGCGCTCTGTTCCCCGAGGAACGGGCGCTCGCCCGCGCCATGAGCGCCTACGGCATCATGATGGGCCTGGCCGGCGCGATCGGCCAGTTCAGCGGCGGCGCGCTGATCCAATGGAACCCGGCGGGCCTGGGCTGGCGCATTGTCTTCCTGTTGCCCTTGCCGGTCTGCGCCCTGACCCTGCTGCTGGGCGCCAGGCTGGTGCCAGAGACTGGCGGCGGCAAGGATGTCCGCCTGGATCTCGGCGGCGCCGCGCTGGTCTCATTGGCCCTGGCCGCCATTGTCATGCCGTTGTCCGAGGGCCGGGAGCAAGGCTGGCCGGCCTGGGTGTTCGTGACCCTGGCCTGCGTTCCGATCCTGACAGCCCTGTTCATGCGCCACGAGGCGCGGCTGAGCCGGGCTGGCGGCATGCCGTTGGTCGACCTGGCGTTGTTTCGCATCCTCAGCTTCCGCCGTGGCGTGCTGGTGGCGGCCTTGTTCTTCTTCACCACCAGCTTCTACCTGCTGTTCGGGCTGTACCAGCAGGAGGGCCGAGGCGTCGCGCCGTTGCAGACCGGCCTGGCCATCGTCCCCTATGGCATCGGGTTGTTCCTTGGCCCGTTGGTCAGCGCTCCGTTGACACGGCTGCGTCCCCGGCTGCTGGCGATCGGCATGGCCATCCAGGTCACTTTCTACATTGTGATCGGCGTTGTCGTGGCGGCCGGGATCACCGGGCCGATCCTGTCCCTCGCCGTTCTGCTCGCGGGCATCGGGCAAGGCATCGCCTTCCCGCGTTTGTTCGCCACCATCCTGGGCGATGTTCCCCAGGCGCAGGCCGGCGTCGCCGCCGGCATCGCCAGTTCCGCAATGCAGGTTGGAGCCGCCATCAGCGTCGCCGCGATCGGCAGCCTGTTCTTTATCCTGCTTGGCTCCGCCACGGACGAGCGGTCCTGGGCGCACGCATTCTCGATCGCGCAATGGACCCTGTCGGCTGGCCTTTTCCTGGCGATGCTGATCGCCATTCCCCCGCGTGCCCTTGCGGCGCAAGCCGGTGAATGAGTATGCAGCAGGCCATGCGAACCAAGCCCTTCCGCGCGTGCCTGCCTGGCGTTGTCCTGTTGAGTTGCCCTCTGCTGCTGACGGCTTGCAGCGACGCCCTGACTCGCACCTTTGGCCTGACCCGGGATGCTCCGGACGAGTACACCGTCACCACTCGGGCGCCCTTGTCGATGCCGCCGGATTATAATCTGCGTCCCCCACGGCCTGGGGCGCCCCGCCCGCAGGAGCAGAGCGAGCGGCAGCAGGCGGAAGAAGCGCTGGTGCCGCAGCTCGCCCTCGGCGCGCCTCAGGGCAGCACCAGTCCCGGACAGGTGGCGCTGATGCAGCAGGCTGGGCCGGACGCGCCGGCTGATATCCGCCGCCGAGTGGATCGGGATGCGGCCGCCGACAGCGGCGATGAGGGGTTTGTTGACAAGCTGCTGTACTGGCGGAAGAACGATACGCAGCATGCGCAGGTCGATGCGGCAAAAGAATCGCAGCGCCTGCGGCAGAACGCGGCGCTTGGCGAAAGCCCGGACACGGGCGACACGCCAATTATCCAGACGAGGAAAACCGGCTGGTTCACCAACTTGTTCTCGTGGCTGTAGCGCCGGCTGAACCGCATTTCGTCCAGTGCTGCGATGGGCCGGTCTTTATCGGCTCCGGCAGCGGCATGTTCGCCTGCGCATGCGGCCATACGCTGATCGAGGGCTACGACCCGGCACGCTTCCTGGCCGTTGCGCTGCAATGCGGGGAATGTGGGTCCGTCAGCGTCACGCCGCCGCTGCCGACAGACGCGCCGCCACCCTTCGCGGTGGTTGTCGCGGAAACGGTGGCGGAGCCCAGGCGGGTCACCACGACGCTGCCGCAAAGCGCCTTCGTCGTCGGCAGAGTCGAAATGAACCGGATCGCCGCCCTGTATCAACCCGTGACGCCGCGTGAGCC
>CAXTXZ010000484.1:0-3626 GCA_964248015.1 uncultured Rhodopila sp.
GTCACCGAGCCGTTCCTAATCACGTCCGAGTCAGTTCCTCCGCGCGCTGGTATTACTGAGCAAAAAACATCTCTGTCATCACGTAGTCGAACGCCAGGATCAGGATTGACGCCATCACCACGGCCAAGGTCGTCGCAGACCCGACGCCTTGCGCGCCGCCCTTGCTGCGGTATCCCTGGTAACAGCCCATCAGCGTGATCAGGAAGCCAAAGACAGCGGCCTTTGCCAAGCCAGACACCACGTCGTCCAGTTGCACGAAGTTGAGCGTGTTCGTCAGGTAGCTGGACACGTTGAAGCCGAGTTTCAAAGTGGAAACGATGAAACCACCAAGAACGCCCAGGACGTCAGCGATCACGACCAGCAGCGGCAGCGCGATGACGCCGGCCAGCAGGCGCGGCGCGACAAGGTACTTCATCGGGTTGGTAGACAATGTCGAAAGTGCGTCGATCTGATCGGTGACTCGCATGGTGCCGATCTCCGCCGCCATCGCGGCGCCGACCCGTCCCGCCACCATCAAGCCGGCCAGCACCGGTCCCAGCTCGCGGGTGACCGACAAAACCACAAGGTTGGCCACCGCGCCCTGGGCCGAGAACCGGGCGAACCCGGTATAGGATTGCAGCGCCAGCACCATGCCGGTGAACACCGCGGTCAGCGCCACCACGGGAAGGCTGAAATAGCCGATCTCCAGCAGCGCGCGCAGGAACAGCCGGCCATAGAACGGCGGGCGGACGAGATGGGACAGAGCCTCAAGGGCGAACAGCGCCAAAGCGCCGGCGGCACGGCAAAGGGCGATGACCGGGCGGCCGATCGCGGTCAGGAAGTCCAGGAAGCGGTTCACGCGGTCCGATACACCCGATGGAAGCGCTGGCCCAGGGAGGTCAGCACCTCGTAACCGTTGGTGCCGGCTGCCTTGGCCAAGGTGTCGGGGGGAAGATGCGGGCCGAGAAGCTCCAGCCAGCAACCGGGTTGGGCGGCGGGATGGTCGGTCACGTCGAAGGTGGTTAGATCCATGGAGACGCGACCTACCAGCGGAACAAGGCCGCCGTCAAAGCATGCCGATGCGTGTCCCGCCAAGCGCCGGTGATAGCCATCGGCGTAACCCACGCCGGCTGTCGCGATCCGGCTGGGCCGAGCAGCGGTCCAGGTTGCGTTATATCCGACCGAGGTTCCCGCGGGCACATCACGCACGGACAAGATCCGCGCCAGGAGCCGCACGACGCCACGCATCGGATTGGGTTGCTCGGGCGTCGGGTTGACGCCGTAAAGCGCCGCTCCGGGACGGGCCAGGTCGGAGCCGAACGCGTCACCCAGGAAAATGCCGGAGGAATTGGCCATGCTGGACGGCGCCGGTTGCAGCAACGCCCGTGCCGCGGCGAAGCGCTGCCGCTGGAGGTTGTTGAGCGGATCGTCCTGCGTTTCCGCCGCGACAAGGTGGGTCATCACGTAGCGTATCGTCAATCCGGCCAGGCGATCAGGCTCGTTCGCCAAAACCCTGACCTCCTGGCCGGCAAGCCCAAGCCGGGCCATGCCGGTGTCAATGTGCAGGATCGTCCCCAAGGCCCTGTTCCGCCAACGCCTGATCTCGTCCAGCGAACCCAGGACCGGGGTCAGGTCGTGACGGATGTAGGCGTCTTCGGTGCCAGGGATCGGACCGCTCAGGACAGCGACCATCGCATCCGGAACAACATCCCGTACGGCAAGCGCTTCTTGAAGATAGGCGACGAAAAAATGGCGGCATCCAGCGTCATGCAGCGCGGCGGCGACTTTTCGCGCGCCCAGGCCATACGCATCGGCCTTGATCACGGCGGCGACTGGACCCGAGGCATGCAACACCCGCAGCGTCCGCCAATTGCCGACGACCGCGCCTAGATCGATTTCCAGGACAGCCTGCGCGGCATCATCCGGCATAGTCGGTATGCACGAGGTCCAAGTCGCCGAAACGAGTGAACTCGCCTTCAAACAGCAGAGGGATCGAGCCGGTAGGCCCGTGGCGCTGCTTGGCGATGATCAGGTCGGCGCGGTTGTGCGCCTTGTCCATTTTCGCCTTCCATTCCTCCATCGCCGCGTTGAACTTGTCGGGCGTGCCGTCGAAGGCAACCTCCTTGGGCATCTTCTGCTCCAGGTAGTATTCGTCCCGGTAGACGAACATGACAGCGTCGGCATCCTGCTCGATCGAGCCGGATTCACGCAGGTCGGACAGTTGCGGGCGCTTGTCGTCGCGGTTCTCCACCTGACGGGAAAGCTGCGACAGCGCCAGGACCGGAATGGCCAATTCCTTGGCCAATGCCTTCAGGCCCTGGGTAATCATGCTGATTTCCAGCACCCGGTTCTCTGGCCTGGTGCCGGCCGACGGCCGCATCAGTTGCAGGTAGTCCACGATCACCAGCGCAAGCCCCTTGGTCCGCTTCAAGCGCCGGCAGCGCGTGCGCAAGGCTGACATGGTAATGGCTGGCGTGTCGTCGATCTGGATCGGCAGTGACGAGATCTCGCGCGAGACCTGGATGAACTTGTCGAAATCCTTTTGCCCAATGTCGCCGCGACGGATGCGGTCGCCGGAGATCCGGGCTTCCTCGCTTAGCAGGCGGGTGGCGAGCTGCTCGGCGCTCATTTCCAGGGAGAAGATCGCGACGGTCTGTTTTGGCACTCCGTTTGGATCAGCAGCCCGCGCTTCGGCCTGCAAGGCCTTGGCGGCGCCAAAAGCGATCTTGGTTCCAAGGGCGGTCTTGCCCATCCCCGGACGGCCAGCCAGGATCAGCAGGTCGGATGGATGCATGCCGCCCATTTTGCTGTCGAGGTCGCGCAGGCCGGTGGTCAGGCCGGACACGGCGCCGGATCGGCGGAAGGCTCTTTCGGCGCCCATGATGGCATCGGTCAGGGCACGCTCAAAGGTGATGAAGCCGCCGCTGGCGGCGCCATCCGAGGCAAGGGTGAAGAGCGATTGCTCCGCCGCCTCGATCTGCAACGGACCATCCAGCTCGGCTTCGGGACCAGCGCCGAAGGCGTTGTTGACCACCATCTCCCCGATGTCGATCAACTGGCGCCGCAGCCATGTGTCATGCACCGCGCGTCCATAGTCGCCGGCGTTGATGATGCCGACCATGGCGGTTAGTAGCTGGGTCAGGTAGGCGGTGCCGCCGACCTCCTCCAGGATGCCGGCATGCTCAAACTCGGCCTTTAGGGTAACGGCGTCTGCAAGCTGGCCCGCCTCGATACGGCGGGCTATGGCTTGGTAGATCCGGCCGTGGATCGCATCGGCAAAGTGCTCCGGCGCGAGGAACTCAGAAACGCGCTCATACGCCTTGTTGTTCGCGAGCAGCGCCCCGAGCAGCGCTTGCTCCGCCTGCATGTTGGAGGGGGGAAGGCGATGGGAGAGGCCAAACAGGGACGAGTCGATGGTGTTCATTGCGGAAACTGTAGCCGAGCGCGGGCGTAAGCGCATGGGTTAAAGGCTGTGGTACAATGTGGATAACGGGTGCAACTCGATCTGGCACCTGTCTCGTCCACAGCGTGTGGCGCCTTGGTGACTTTACGATGAAGGGCGACGGCTAGTATAAACCATATTTGATGTGTTTCCGCTTGCTGCCGGACGAACAAAAGTTTCTGACGTTCCGGAGGCGGAGAAAGCT
>CAXTXZ010000485.1:0-3615 GCA_964248015.1 uncultured Rhodopila sp.
GCCCCCAACCGGCCGCGCCCGCCACCCCGGCCTCGGCCACCGAAACCCTGCGCCTGCGCGGCGCGCGTCCCGACGAAGAGGACGAAGCCCGTCCTGTCCGCCGCGCCGGCCCGGGCGGCATCCCGGCCCGCAAGCCCCCCGTCGTCGCCCCCAAGGGCGGCACCAACGACCGTCGCCGCGCCGGCCGCATCGACGTGCAGGCGGCCATCGAGGGCGAGGACGAAAAGGTCCGCTCGCTCGCCTCGGTGCGCCGCCAGCGCGAGCGCGAGCGGCGTCAGGCCGAACTCGACCGCCTGCGCGCCGACCAGGTCAAGGTGGTGCGCGACGTCATCCTGCCCGAGCAGATCACCGTGCAGGAACTCGCCAGCCGCATGGCCGCCCGCGCGCCCGACGTCATAAAGGCCCTGATGAAGATGGGCGTCATGGCGACGATCACCCAAAGCTTGGATGCCGACACCGCCGAACTGGTCGTCGAGGAATTCGGCCACCGCGCCCGCCGCGTCTCGGAATCCGATGTCGAGCTGGGCCTTGAGGGCAACGCGGACATCGACACCGACCTGGTGCTGCGCCCGCCCGTGGTCACCATCATGGGCCACGTCGACCACGGCAAGACGTCGCTGCTCGATGCCCTGCGCGCCACCGACGTCGCCGCCGGCGAGGCGGGCGGCATCACCCAGCACATCGGCGCCTACCAGGTCACCATGTCGGGCGGCGAGAAGATCACCTTCATCGACACGCCGGGCCACGAGGCGTTCACCGCCATGCGCATGCGCGGCGCTTCGGTCACCGACATCGTTGTCCTGGTGGTCGCCGCCGATGACGGCGTCATGCCGCAGACGATCGAGGCGATCCGCCACGCCAAGGCCGCCAACGCGCCGTTGATCGTCGCCATCAACAAGATGGACAAGCCTGACGCGACGCCGAACCGCGTGCGGCAGGAACTTCTCAGCCACGACGTGGTGGTCGAGGACATGGGCGGCGAAACCCAGGACGTCGCGGTTTCGGCGTTGAAGAAGACCGGCCTCGACAAGCTGGAGGAAGCCATCCTGCTGCAAGCCGAGTTGCTCGACCTGAAGGCCAACCCGGACCGCAGCGCCGAGGGCACCGTGATCGAAAGCCGGCTGGACCGCGGCCGTGGCCCGGTCGGCACCGTCCTGGTGCAGCGCGGCGCCCTGCGGCAGGGCGACATCGTCGTCGCCGGCTCCGAATGGGGCCGGGTGCGCGCGATGCTGGACGACAAGGGGCGGCAGATGGCCGTCGCCGGGCCGTCCATGCCGGCGGAAATCCTCGGCCTGAGCGGCGCGCCCGCGGCCGGCGAACCCTTCGTCGTGGTCGAGAACGAAGGCCGCGCCCGTGAGATCACCGAGTTCCGCGAGCGCCGCCAGCGCGAAAAGATGGCGGGCGCGGCGGCGGGGGCGCGCGGCACGCTGGACCAGATGCTGGCCCGCATCCAGGCCGGCGAGCAGAAGGAAGTCGCCGTCCTGATCAAGGCCGACGTGCAGGGCAGCGCCGAGGCGATCCAACTGACGGTGCTGAAACTCGCGCACGAGGAAGTCAAGGTCCGCGTGCTGCTGTCCGGCGTCGGGCAGATCACCGAAAGCGACATCCAGCTCGCCAAGGCGTCCAGCGCCGTGATCATCGCCTTCAACGTCCGCGCGACATCCCAGGCGCGCGAGCTGGCGACGCGGGAAGGCGTGGACATCCGCTACTTCTCGATCATCTACGAAGTCGCCGACGACGTGGAAAAGCTGGTCAAGGGCAAGGTCGCCCCCAAGGCGCGCGAGAAGTTCCTGGGCTACGCGGAAGTCCGCAAGGTGTTCAACATCACCAAGACCGGCAAGGTCGCGGGCTGCATGATCACCGAGGGCCTGGTCAAGCGCGGCTCGGGCGTGCGCGTGCTGCGCGACAACGTGGTGATCCACAACGGCGAGCTGTCGCAGCTCAAGCGCTTCAAGGACGACGTGCGCGAGGTCGCCCGCGGCTACGAGTGCGGCCTGTCCTTCGCCCACTTCCACGACTTGCAGGAAGGCGACGTCATCGAGTGCTTCGAGACGGAGATGGTGCCAGGTTGAGGAAGCAGCCCAAGGCCGGGCCCACCCAGCGGCAACTGCGCGTGGCGGAGGAAATCCGCCACGTGCTGTCCGGCATCTTCTCCCGCCACGAGTTCCGCGACCCCGATCTCGCGGCGGCCGACATCACCGTCAACGAGGTGCGCATCGCGCCCGACCTGAAGCGCGCCACCGCGTTCATCTCGCGGCTGGGGCGCTCGGATGTGCATCTGCTGATCCCGTTGCTGGTGCGCGCGACGCCCTACCTGCGCGGCCAAGTGGCCCAGGCGCTGCGCCTGCGGGTCGCGCCGGACATCGTCTTCCAGCCGGATACCGCCCTGGACTACGCGATGAAGATCGAGGAGCTGATGCACCGGCCGGAGATCGCCCGCGACTTGCGGGATTCTTGATACTCATGGCACCCGGGATCGATCGTGCAGCCCTTGGACGCCGGACTTGCCATAACGACCCGATGCGGCCTGCTGCGGGTGCGGTCAATTGACCCAGGGTCCTCCTCAAATGCGATGGCGGCAAGCTTATCTCGATGCCGTGCGGATCGAGACGTCTGATCATGGGTCGCCAGATCAAGATTAAGGCGAAGACTGTCCGTGATTGCAACCGCACTCAGCCTACCAATGATGTTATAAGCGTTATTCTGTGATGCCCACTGATGCAAGTTTCTTGATTTTCACCTTCTCCTATCTTATCTAGCCTGTCTGGATAGGAGATGAGGCTGCTATGCAGGCATGGCAATTACAGGATGCGAAGAACCGTTTCAGTGAGGTTGTTAAGCGAGCGTGTGAAGAGGGTCCTCAATCCGTTACGGTCCGCGGCCAGCCGGCAGCCGTTGTGATATCGGCGCGCGATTTTGAAGCTTTGACCAAGCCGCGCATGTCGTTCGTTGACTTTATTCTCATGGAAACGCCCGAGGCTCCGCTCTGGTCTGACGACGTCGTTGACGCCATTAATGCAAGAAGCAATGACACAGGCCGCGATGTAGAGTTCTGATGTATATCCTCGACACCAATGTGGTCTCAGAGGTTCGGCGGCGTACCCCTCAGGCAGTGAGATGGATACAAGGTATCAGGCCTGACACGCTGTATCTGAGCGTCATTACCATTGGCGAAATCATGCGGGGCGTGATGATGAAAGCCCGCACCGATCCTGCCACGGCGGCGGCTTTGAACCAGTGGCTGGACAATCTCCGCATCGTCCATGCCGACCGCATCCTGCCAGTTGACGATGCGGTCGCAACCCTATGGGGACGGCTGATGGCGCAACGTACCAGGCCAATGGCGGATGCACTCATCGCCAGCACAGCGCGCGTCCACAACAAGATCCTGGTGACGCGCAACATCAAGGATTTCGCCGACATGGGTGTGGAGATTCTCGACCCCTGGACGCTAGCCGGATGACCGGCTGACACAAGCTTCCGGCAACCACCCTGATAGCCGCCTGGCGGCGCGGGAAGGCATGGATATCTCCTTGGACCGGGGGAGATGCATGTCGTCCCTAAAGGGGTCGAGCACCGCTCTGTCGCTAAGGAGGAAGTGCATATGTTGCTGAT
>CAXTXZ010000486.1:0-3171 GCA_964248015.1 uncultured Rhodopila sp.
GATGCGCGGCTCGGGTTGTTCCTGTGGCCGAGCATGTTACCGCCGCGCCCACCATGGCTTGTTGGCCTCTTCCATCTCCGGTGGAGGCGCCGCCTCGGCAGGCTCCGGCATCTCCTGCGGCGCCGGCGTCGGCCAATGCGTCTGTGTCGCTCCGTCGGGCGCCATCAGGGCAAGCGGCTCCCCGGAAGGCCGCTCCGCGTTCAGCACGTCCACCACCTTCTTCAAAGCGTCGCGCCGGCCGAGGTCGTACGCCTGCCTGACCAGGGCCTGCAATGATTCCTCAAGCGAGGCGAGTTCAGGATTATTCAAGGGAAGCGACCTCCAAAGCGACAACCAACCCGATCAGCCTAGACAGGTTTGGCGATGATGCAAAGCGCACGGCGGGTGGCCCCGCGCGATCCCGCCACGGCAACCCGCCAGTGTGCCCGCCTCTTTCCCGCATCAAATTTTTGAGAAACGGATGATTATGCGCCCTTCATGGGACAGAACCGCGCCAGCGCGGACACATGCTCATAAATGAACTTGCATGCCCGCTGGTTGTGCAGCCTTTGGCCGATGCTGAAAGGACACCGGCATGGCATCGCAAATCGCCGCCGACATCCCAACTGGAGACAGATGCAGCCATTCCCCAGGGTCAGCCTGCTCACCGCCTGCCTGCTGTCACTGGCCGCCTCGGCCGGCGCGACAGACCCCTGGCAGGCTGCCAAGCGGGTCGTCGTGGTCATGGCCGATAACCGTTTCCAGCCTGATCACGTCACCTTTCAATCCGGCAAGCCCACCGACCTGCGCCTGGAAAACCACGGCAAGGACATGCACGAGTTCACCGCCCCCGAGTTCCTGCGCGCGGCGCGCGTCCGCAACAGGCTTGCGCTGTCCGCGGGCGGCACCGACATCGTCGTCCAGCCAGGCCACACGGTTGACGTTTGGCTGGTTCCCGGTCCGGTTGGCGCCTACGGCCTGACCTGCGCGGACCATGACTGGGACGGCATGACCGGCTCGATCTCGGTTGTTCGGTAAGGCCGCGAACAACCCGCCGCCAGCAAACGCTTGCAGCGGCGCCCTGGCTTCGCCATAGACACCGCCTCTTGAACCATCAGGATCTTTACCCATGCCTGCCATCACCTTGCCCGACGGTTCCGTGCGTCAGTTCGACGCGCCCGTGACGGGGACGGACGTGGCGACCGCCATCGGCCCCGGCCTCGCCCGCGCCGCCCTGGCGATGAAGCTGGACGGCAAGGCCACCGACCTGTCCGCCACCATCGACCGGGACGCGGACGTCGTCTTCATCACCCGCCGCGACCCCGAGGCGCTGGGGATGATACGTCACGACGCCGCCCACGTCCTGGCCGAGGCGGTGCAGGCGCTCTACCCCGGCACCCAGGTCACCATCGGCCCCTCGATCGAGAACGGCTTCTACTACGATTTCGCCCGCAACGAGCCGTTCACCCCGGAGGACTTCCCCGCCATCGAAGCCAAGATGCGGGAAATCGTCGCCAACGGGGCGCCCTTCCGGCGCAGCGTCGTCGATCGCGACGAGGCCATCGCCTTCTTCCAGGCCAAGGGCGAGAAGTACAAGGCGCAGCTCATCCAGGACCTGCCGGTTTCCGAAACCATCACCCTGTACAGCCAGGGCGAGTGGATCGACCTCTGCCGCGGCCCGCACATGCGCTCCACCGCCGATGTCGGCCCTGCCTTCAAGCTGATGAAGGTCGCCGGCGCCTATTGGCGGGGCGACCACCGCAACGCCATGCTGTCGCGCATCTACGGCACCGCCTGGCGCGACCAGAAGGAACTCGACGCCTACCTGCGCCAGCTTGAGGAAGCCGAACGCCGCGACCACCGCAAGATCGGCAAGGAGATGGACCTGTTCCATATCCAGGAGGAAGCCGTCGGCTCGATCTTCTGGCATCCCAAGGGCTGGAAGCTCTACCGCACGGTGGAGGCCTATATGCGCCGCCGCCTCGACGCCGCCGGCTACCAGGAGGTGCGGACCCCGCAACTGGTGGACCGTTCGCTATGGGAAAAGTCCGGCCACTGGGACAATTACCGCGAGCACATGTTCATCGCGCGGGTGGAAGACGAGGACAAATCCCTCGCCCTGAAACCGATGAGCTGCCCCTGCCACGTACAGATTTTCCGCCACGGCATGCGCTCGTATCGCGAGTTGCCGCTGCGCATGGCGGAGTTCGGCTCCTGCCATCGCTATGAACCCTCGGGCGCGGTGCACGGCATCATGCGGGTCCGTGCCTTCACCCAGGATGACGCGCACATTTTCTGCACTTCCGACCAGATCGCGCCGGAAACCGCCCGCTTCGTTGAACTGTTGTCGCAGATTTACCGCGACTTCGGCTTCCCCGATTTCCGCATCAAGTTCAGCGACCGCCCCGAAGCCCGCACCGGCACCGACGAGGTCTGGGACCAGGCCGAGGGCGCGCTTCGCGAAGCCTGCGCCATTGCCGGCGTCACGTTTGAACTGAACCCCGGCGAGGGCGCCTTCTACGGTCCCAAGCTCGAATTCGTCCTGCGCGACGCTATCGGCCGCGATTGGCAATGCGGCACGTTGCAGGTCGATTTCAACATGCCTGAACGCCTTGACGCCGAATACGTCGGCGAGGACGGCGCGCGTCACCGTCCCGTCATGCTGCACCGCGCCATCCTCGGCAGCTTCGAGCGCTTCCTCGGCATCCTGATCGAGCAGTATGCCGGTCGGTTCCCGCTCTGGCTCGCCCCGGTCCAGGCGGTGGTCGCGACCATCGTCTCCGATGCTGACGAGTATGCCAGGGAAGCCGCCGCCGCCTTCGCCCGCGCCGGCCTGGCTGTGCGCGCCGACCTGTCCAACCAGAAGATCAACGCCAAGGTGCGCGAGCACAGCCTGGCGCATGTCCCGGTGCTCGCCGTGGTCGGCCGCAAGGAGGCGGAAAGCCGCACCGTCGCGCTGCGCCGCCTCGGCAGCCAGGCGCAGGAGATCCTGCCGCTGGAGGAAGCGATCGCCAGGCTTGCATCCGAAGCAACCCCGCCCGATCTGTCAGCAGGCACGACGGCTTGATTTCAGCCCGGCTTTCCTGCCAAGCTAGGGAATGATTACCGGCGCGCGCATCCCCGCGCCGCCGGTGCGGGGGGGCCCAGTGTGCGGTGGCTAGGGCTGGGAGAGGTCCCGGGGGCGGCGCGGCC
>CAXTXZ010000486.1:3181-3606 GCA_964248015.1 uncultured Rhodopila sp.
CCGCGCCGCCGTTCGGCGTCGCAACAGTGACAGGAGAGAACGATAGCAAGAGGACCAATGGCCGCCCCGCCAACCCGCGACGGCCCCCGCGTCAATGAGGAAATCCGTATCCCGCAGGTGCGCCTGATCGATCAAGACGGCGAGATGCAGGGCGTCATGAGCGCCCGCGAGGCGATGCTGCGCGCCTTCCAGGTCGGCCTCGACCTGGTCGAGATCAGCCCCAACGCCGATCCGCCGGTCTGCAAGATCCTTGACTTCGGCAAGTTCAAGTATGAACAGCAAAAGAAGAAGAACGAGGCCAAGAAAAAGCAGAAGGTGATCGAGATCAAGGAGATCAAGGTCCGCCCCAACATCGACGAGAACGACTATCAGGTGAAGATGCGCGCCATGAAGTCCTTCATCGAGGAAGGCGACAAGGTCAAGGT
>CAXTXZ010000487.1:0-3567 GCA_964248015.1 uncultured Rhodopila sp.
CCCATATGAAACAGGGCGAGGCATGGGCTGTCGATGCCTTCGCAGCGTCCAAGGGATAACCGCGTCAATGCCGTGAGCGTGGCAGGCGAACGCAACAACCCTGGCGCCGGCGGATCGCCTGAATGAAAGCCTGCTTTCTTCTCCGCGAACTCTGCGCCCCGCTCTGCGCCCCCTGCGTCCCATACGAACCATCCTCAGGCACAAGCCGGAGCATCAGCCGCCCCGTCAGGCCAAACCTCTTCAAGCAAGGCCTTGCGAACGCGAACGTCAGCCCGAGAAAGCCGCATGCCCTCACGCAACAAACGACAGCGGCCCAACCCGCCGCCGTCCGCTGCGAACGAAAGCCTAGCTGTTCGGCCCGCGCTCCATCGACACCGGCTGCCACCGCCGCAGCTCCGACCGCATCAGCACCGCCGGGTTGACGCAACTCATCGGCCATTTGCCGCTCAGCACCAGCGCCAGTTCCCGCCCGACATGCCGTTTCCGCGCCGGATCGAAGCGCGCCGAGGCCGACGCCGTGTGCGCCGACAGCGTCACGTTCGCCATCCCCAGGATCGGGTTGTTGTCGCCCGGCGGCTCGATCTCCAGCACGTCCAGTCCGGCATGCGCGATCCAGCCCTCGGACAGCGCCTTGATCAGCCCGGCCTCCTGCACCGTCGGCCCGCGCCCGGTGTTGATGAAGATCGCCGTCTTCTTCATCTGCCGGAAATGCTTCTCGGTCAGCATGCCCTCGGCCTCCGGCGTCGCCGGCGCGTGCATCGAGACAATATCCGACTGGGCCAGCAGTTCCTCCAGCGAGACCGGCAGCACGTCCGCTTCGGTCATCACCAGTTCCTCGATGAACGGATCGTACGCGATCACCCGAAGCCCGAACGGCTTCGCCCGCTTCGCCACCGCCCGCGCCACGTGCCCGAACGCGATCAGCCCCAATGTCTGCCCCATCAACCTGGGGATTCCCAGCAGCGCCGGCCGCCCTTCCTTCCAGCGGCCTTCCCGCACCATGCGGTCCTGCTCGATCGTCCGGCGGAAGCTCGACAGCAGCAGCATCATCGCATGGTCGGCGACCTCCTCGATGAAGGTGTGCGGGCAGTTGGTCACCGGAATGCCCGTGGCGGGCGCCGCCGCCACGTCCACGCTGGCCACCCCCACGCTGCCGACCCCGAGGGCTCGGCACTTCGCCGGCAGCCCCGCGACGACCTTTTCCGAAAACCGCATGCCCTTGGCATAGATCGCGTCCGCATCCTGGGCGAAGGCAATGAACCCGTCGTCGTCAGCCGGCCCCTCGACAATCTCCGCGTCGATGCCGGCCAGGGCAATCGGCTCCATCTCGTAATCATACCCGCCGCCCGCCGTGGTGAAACTCGCCCCCGCCGGGGTCGCGATCTTGTGCTTCGCCAATGTCTTTCTCCTGTTAATGGTTGAACCTGTCGCCTGCCGGCACGGCCATGGCGGAAAGCGATCCCGCGTCAGGCCTTGGGCGGACGCGCCCGCACCGCCTTCTCGTTCACGTCGATGCCCCAGCCCGGCCCCGAGGGCAGGACGAACGCGCCATCCTCGATCACCGGCACGACGGTGTAGAACTCGTCCCGCCAGGGCGCGCTGTCGATGTCGATCTCCATGACCCGGAAGTTCGGCACGATCGCGCTGAACGTCGCGCTGATGGCGCTGCACAGATGCCCGTAGAAGTTATGCGGCGCGACGTTGATCTCGTAAACGTCCGCCATCGAGGCGATCTTCGCCGACTCCAGCAGCCCGTTCCACACCACATCGACGATCGCCACGTCGGTCGCGTAATGATCCAGGAACGGCTTGAACTCGCGCCGCCCGTGCAGCGTCTCGCAAGACGCGATCGGGCAGGGGGCGGAGCGCTTGATCTCCGCCAGCGCCGGCGCGTCGTGCGTGTCGATTTCCAGCCACGTCAGGTTCGCCCCGGCCACCGCCTCGGCGATGCGCTTGAAGCCCTCGGTCTTGAAGTGGAAATTCACGTCAAGATGGATGCCCATGTCAGGCCCCACCGCCTCGCGGATGATGCGCAACTGCTCGGTCACGCCGCGCGTCAGCTTGTTGTCCCAGTTCAGCTCCGGCCAGCCCGCCGACCGCCCGAAGCCAGGGGAAAACGATTGCAGCCGCCCATCCGCCAGGGGCAGGATGTTCGTCTTCAGCGCCCGGAAGCCGCGATCCCGCACCTCCTGCGCATGCCGGGCCAGGTCGTCGTAGTTCCGCAGTTCCGGCACGCCCATCAGGCCGGCGCTGCGGACGCGGTAGGTGCCGAAATGCGACCAGTAGACCGGGACGCGCTCGCGGATCGGCCCGCCGAACAGCGCCGCCACCGGCACGCCGTAAGCCTTTCCCGCCACGTCCAGCAAGGCGTTCTCGATCGCCGCGATGGCCTGCTGGTTCAGCCCGCCCCGAGACTGCCGCGTCAGCACGTGCAGGTGCTGCGTCACCTGCTCGAACCGCCTGGGGTCGCGCCCGGCCAGCATCGGCGCTAGCCCCTTGATCACGTCCGAAAGGCCGGTGCTGCCGAAGCTCTCGTTGAACTCCGACCAGCCGACGATGCCCTCGTCCGTCATCACCTTCAGGAACGAGAACATGCGCCATCCGGCGTCGGCCTGAAGGGTTTCGACCGCGGTGATCTTCATTGTTTCCTCCCCGGCGTGATGATCGCGCACCCGCGCCGCAGCCGGAGTCCAAGCACGCCCGGCCACGCGGGGCAAGCTTGCCCCTTGCCATCCCGGCGTCAGCCCTCGTCAGGCCATGGTCGGAGGAACTCCGTAATAACTGTCAATGTCGTTGCTCCAGCCGGAATCGTTCCAGCCGGCTTTCGCCGTGTCGCTGTAGGACGGCGCGCCTTCCAGCATGTCCCGGCTCACGTCCACGACATACCCGCCAATTTCCGTGTTGTAGCTCAGCTTTTCCCAGGGCAGCGGGTAATACCGGTCGCCGATCCCCAGGAAGCCGCCAAAGCTGAGCACCGCGTAGGCGATCCGCCCCTGCCGCTTGTCAAGCATCACGTCCTCGACCCGCCCCAGCTTTTCCAGCGCCGTGTTGTAAACAGCCGTGCCCTGCACCTGATGCGCCGCGATCAGGTTGCCCGAGGGGTCGGTGGTATCGTCCAGGCTAGCCATGAAAACCTCCGTTGAAAGACGAAAGCGCCAAGCGTAAACCAAATCTGTCACACCCCGAAACGCGGCGCGCGCTTCTCCCGGAACGCCGCGAGTCCCTCGGCGAAATCAGCCGACCGCCCGGCCTCGCCTTGCAGCCTCGCCTCCAGGTCAAGCTGCTGCCCCAGGCCCCCGGCCGAGGCGGCGAACAGCGTCTTGATCCCCGCGATCGCCTCGCGCGGCGCCTGGGCCAGCCGCAGCGCCAGCGCCTCCGCCGCGTCCCCCAGCGCCGCGTCATCCACCGCCTTCCAGATCATCCCGAACCGTTCTGCTTCCGCCGCGTCGATCGCATCGCCCAGCATCGCCAGCGCGCGGGCGCGCGCGTCGCCCGCCATCCGCGGCAGGAAGAAGCTGGCCCCGCTGTCCGGCACCAGCCCGAGGCGCACGAACGCCTGCACGAAGC
>CAXTXZ010000488.1:0-3565 GCA_964248015.1 uncultured Rhodopila sp.
GCGGCGGACGGATTGGGCAGCGGGGCGCGCTTTTTGCGCACTTCCACCTGCACCACCTTCGACCGTCCGTGGCTGAAGCTTTGCCGAACGGAGCCCGCATCCACAGTCCGCCCCAACTCCAGCCGTCCCGCCGGACGCAGGGAGAGGCGGCCCTTGCCGCCGTCCTGATCGTTGCTTTCGCTCATGTCTGTTCGTTAGCACCCGCTACTTCGTTCACCGGAACAGTTTCCTGTTCCGTGGCCCTTGCGGACCCCGTGGCCCTTGCGGACCTGTTCCTTAATCCGGCCAGCCTGCCCGCTTCATGCACGAGCGACTCCGCCAACTTGCCCGGCGCGACAGCGACGTGCACCACATATTCCCGGCCGAAGATCCGTCCCAGGACATCGCCTGGCAGCGGATCCATTACCACAATGCCTGGGCCAGACCCAGGCACGCCGTCCAGCGCGAAACCGGACAGGAACCGTTTCCGCTCCGCCTCGCTCCCGTCCGACGCCTGCAACACCAGACGCGAACGGCCGGTGTTCAAGATCTCGCGCGCCTTTTCGAAACCGGCGACAGCCTGCCCGGCGCGTCGGGCAAGCCCCACACAATCGCTGATCCGTCTGATCAGCCCGGCTTGAAGGATGCCGTAAAGATCGGGCGGCAAGGATACCGGGCCGCGAGCCGCCCTGGCGAATGCGCGCAAAAGAATCCGGTTCGCGGCATCGCCTGCCTGTCGGTCGCCACCCTGCCGTTCCTTGGGACGTGTTGTCTTCTTGGCGTTGGTCAAGTCTAGCACATCTCCCGCCGCGCTCAACCACATTCCCCGTCCGGGCAGCCTTGCGGCCAGGTCGGGGACGACCTGCCGGTCCGGGCCGATGACAAACCGGATCATGCGCTCTTTCGGCAGCCTTTCGCGGGTCACGACGCAACGTCGCAGCGACCCGGTTTCCGGCTCGTCGTCCCCAGGGTCGTCGATGACAGGGAGCGGTTCGGTCTCAGTCGTGGCCAGCCTCCTGCGTCGTGGCGGGCTCCTCGCCGCCGTCGAACCAGTGCGCGCGGGCCGCCATGATGATCTCGTTGGCCGCCGCCTCGTCCATCTTGTCGTCGCCGACGATCTCAATGAGTTCATCGGAGGCCAGGTCGCCCAGGTCGTCCAGCGTCTTGACGCTTTTCTCGCCCAAGGCGACCAGCATGGGCGGCGTCAGCAGGTCGATGGCGGCGACATCATCGCTGACGCCGAGTTCCACGCGCCGGTCGTTCAGCTCATTGTCGCGCTGCGCCAGGAAGCTTTCGGCGCGGCGGACCAGTTCCTCGGCGACGTTGTCGTCGAAGCCCTCGATCGCGGCGACCTCGTCGACCGGGGTGAAGGCCAGCTCCTCCACGGTGGTGAAGCCTTCCGTCACCAGCAGGCCGGCGATCATGTCGTCAACGTCGAGCGCCTCGACGAACAGGCCGGAGCGGCGGCGGAACTCGTCCTGCCGGCGCTCGCTTTCCTCGGCTTCCGTCAGGATGTCGATGTCCCAGCGGGTGAGTTGCGACGCCAGCCGCACGTTCTGGCCGCGCCGCCCGATGGCGAGCGACAGTTGCTCGTCTGGCACCACGACCTCGACGCGGCCGGCTTCCTCGTCGAGCACGACCTTGGTCACCTCGGCCGGGGCCAGGGCGTTGACGACGAAGGTGGCGGCCTGGCTGCTCCAGGGGATGATGTCGATCTTTTCGCCTTGCAGTTCCGCCACCACGGCCTGGACGCGCGAGCCGCGCATGCCGACGCAGGCGCCCACCGGGTCGATCGAGGAATCCCGGCTGATCACCGCCATCTTCGCTCGGCTGCCGGGATCGCGCGACACCGCCTTGATCTCGATGATGCTGTCGTAGATCTCCGGCACTTCCTGGGCGAACAGCTTGGCGAGGAAGCCGGGGTGGGTGCGCGAGAGGAAAATCTGCGGGCCGCGCGGTTCCTCGCGCACGTCGTAGATGTACGCCCGCACCCGGTCGCCGTTGCGGAAGCTTTCGCGGGCGATCAGTTCGTCGCGGCGCAGCAGGGCCTCGGCGCGGCCCAGCTCGACCATCAGGTTGCCGTACTCGGTGCGCTTGACCACGCCGTTGATGATCTCGCCGACGCGATCCTTGAACTCGTCGTACTGGCGCTTGCGCTCGTATTCGCGGACGCGCTGGACGATGACCTGCTTGGCGGTCTGCGCGGCGATGCGGCCGAAATCGATCGGCGGCAGGGGATCGACGACGAACTCCCCCACCTTCTTGTCGGGAAACAGCTTGGACGCGTCGACGCGTCCCATCTGGGTTTCCTCGTTTTCCACGGCCTCGACGATTTCCGTCCAGCGCGACAGGCGGACATCGCCCGATTTGCGGTCGATCGTCGCGCGGATGTCCTTTTCGTGGCCGTACTTGGCGCGGCCGGCCTTCTGGATGGCCTGCTCCATCGCCTCCAGCACTTCCTCGCGGTCGATGTTCTTTTCGCGCGCGACGGCGTCGGCGACCAGCAGCAGTTCGGGGCGGGCGATAGCGGTGTCCATGGCGACCTCTGTCTGTGCGTCGGTTCAGTTCACGCGCGGCGGCGCCGCCGTGGCTTCGATCAAGGCGTCCGTCAGGACCAGCTTCGCCCGGCGGATGTCGGCGTGGCGCAGGGCGACCTCCTGCCCGTCGTCGAGCCGGACGCGCGCGGCGGCCTCGTCGGCGCCCAGCACGATCCCGGCGAAGCGCCGCTGGCCGTTCCGCGGCACAAAGGTTTCAACCCGCGCCGCATGGCCGGCGAAGCGGTTCCAGTCCTTGATCCGGGTCAGCGGGCGATCGATGCCGGCGGAACTGACCTCCAGCGTCCAGGCGCCCGGCATCGGATCGTCCACGTCAAGGGCGGCGCTGACGTCGTGGCTGATCTGCTCGCAGTCCTCGACGGAAATCTGCGCGCCGTCCGCCCGGTCCGCCATGACCTGCACGGTTGGCCGCTCGCGGCCCAGCACCGCGACGCGGACCAGTTCGAATCCCATCAGCTCCAGGCGTGGCGTGATGATGGCGGCCAGCTTGCTTTCCAAGGTGGCAGCCAGGGTGGCCTGTTCGTTTCCGTTCAAAAGCATCGCCCACAAAGCAAAAAGAGGCGGCCGGTGAGGGCCACCCCCCGGATAACAGCGGAGAATGATTGATCCGCAAAATAGCGTGCGTGCGGGATCATTGCAAGGCTTCGCATCTTGTTAACCTTTTTTGCCCATGCTTCCGGCATGAAGCGGCTGGAGTGCCTTGATGGCCTGAGGGGAGTCCTGGCGGTCTATGTGCTGCTGGGCCATCTGGCGCCGTTCGCCCTCCTGCCGGGCTTCATCCAGGGCGGCGTGTCGCATGGCGGGGCGGCGGTGGACCTGTTCTTTGTGCTGAGCGGGCTGGTCATCAGCCAGTCGCTCGATCGTGTGGGCGGCCAAGCGGGGCCGTTCCTGATCGCGCGGGCGGCGCGGATCTTCCCGGTGTTCCTGCCGGTGTTCGCGCTCGGGGTCGTGGTGCAGCCTTGGCCCTGCGGCTATGGCGCCATGCCGTGGATCGGGCCGGACAGCCCGGCGCGGAGCATTTGCGTCACGGC
>CAXTXZ010000489.1:0-2311 GCA_964248015.1 uncultured Rhodopila sp.
CGCCGTTCTGCAAGTTCGCGCACGCGGTCGAGCATGTTCACCGGATACCGTTCTACGTGGAGATGGCGGTGCGGAACTCGATCTACGGGCGGCCGGGGGCGGTTTACCTTGACATGCCCGACGACATCATCCTGGCCAAGGTGGATGAGGACAAGGTGCATCAGGCAGCGGCGGTGGCGGAACCGCCTCGGATGCAGGCGATGGAGGGGGACATCGACCGGGCGCTGAACGTGCTGGAATCAGCGGAACGGCCGCTGGTGATCGTCGGCAAGGGCATGGCGTGGTCACGCGCCGAGGAGCAGGTGCGCGCCTTCATCGAGCGCACGCGGGTGCCGTTCCTGGCCTCGCCGATGGGCAAGGGGGTGATGGCCGACACGCATCCCCTGTCGGTCGGCGCGGCGCGCAGCCATGCCTTGCAAGAAGCCGACGTCATCTTCCTGCTGGGCGCTCGGCTGAACTGGATCATGCATTTCGGCCTGCCGCCGCGCTTCAACAAGAAGGTGCGGATCGTTCAGTTGGACATCTCGCCTGAGGCGATCAGCCAGAACGTGCCGGCGGAGGTCGGGCTGGTGGGCGACGGCCGAGCGATCGTGGGGCAGTTGAACAAGGCCTTGGAGAACCGGCAGTGGTTCTATCCGAAGGACACGCCCTGGCATGCGGCGATTGCCGAGAAGTCGGCGGCGAACGCCAGGCAGATCAAGCCGATGATCGACGACGACTCGACGCCGACGAACTACTACCGGGCGCTGAAGGACATCAGCGCGTGGACGCCCGAGAACGCGGTGATCATCGGCGAGGGCGCGAACACGATGGACATCGGGCGGACGCAGTTGCCGAACGTGTCGCCTCGGCTGCGGCTGGACGCGGGCAGCTATGGCACGATGGGGATCGGGATGGGCTTCGCCATCGCGGCGGCGGTGGTGCATCCGGACCGGCCGATCATCTCGGTGTCAGGCGACTCGGCGATCGGGTTCTCCGGCATGGAGATGGAGACGGCGTGCCGCTACCGGTTGCCGGTGAAGATCGTGGTGCTGAACAACGGCGGCATCGGCGGCGGCATCGCCGAGTTCCCCGAGGATCGCGGCGCGCTGCCGCCGCGCGTGCTGACGATCGGCGCGCGCTACGACAAGATGATGGAGGCGTTCGGCGGCGGCGGCTGGTTCGTCGAGGACCCGGCGGAACTGCGCGGCGCGCTGGACGCGGCGATGGCGTTTCCGGGGCCGGCGCTGGTCAACGTCAGGCTGCATCCCGAGGCCGGGCGCAAGCCGCAGCAGTATGGCTGGCACACGGCGTAACGCCCAGAGCGGGGAGCGAAGCGCCGCACGTCGGCGCCAGCGCGCTCCTGTTGCCTTGCTGCGGAAGGGCGCTGCCTGACGCGGCTCAATAGCCGCCGGGCAGGGCGATCACGGTGGGCGAGGCCGGGAGCGTTTCGCGTGAAACCTCCAGCACCGGGCTGTCGCGCACGTCGATCGCGTATTTGCCGCGCTCCAGGTCCAGGAACCGGTCCAGGATGTCGCGGGAGAAATAGTGCATGGGCAGGACGATGCGGGGCTGCAACTGCTCGATCACGGCGGCGGCGTCGGATTGGCTCATGGTCCAGGCGCCGTCCACCGCGACCATGGCGATGTCGATGTGTCCCAGCCGGTTCAGGTCCGCCGGCTCCAGCAGGTGATGCAGGTGGCTGAGATGGGCGATGCACAGGCCGGCTGATTCGAACACGAAGACGGAATTGCCGTAACGCTCGGTGCCGCCGCCCCAGGCGCGGATGTTGGTGGGCAGGTTGGTGACGTGCAGGTCGCGCACCGTCAGGTCGATCACCGGCATCTCGTCCGTGTCGGACCAGCCGTGCAGGACATGGGCGATGCGGCGGTCGGGGTTGAGCGTGTAGTGGGTGGAGTGGGCGTGGTTCATCGTTGCGATGTCAGGCGGATCGGTCGGGATGTTGATGCCGTTGTAGTCGGTGACGGCGCGCACGCCGGCGGGGGAGACGATCTCGAAGCTGGCATGGCCGAGAAAAGTGATCTCCATCGTGTCGTCCGACGCGGCGGCGCGCCAGGCTAGGGGCGCGGCGTTGGGGGTGTTCCAGGCGATCGGGGCGCAGCCGGCCCATGCCGCGCGCAGCGGCGCCAGGATGGCCAGGCACAGGAATACGACGTAACGCATCGGCACCCTCCGTTGGCGCGTATTAGCGGATGATCCGTGGCCTGGGACAAGGCCGGGTCATGCCGGGATTACGCCGTGGAACGGGCAGGATAGCACGGTTCGTGGCACGGACCGGAAAACTGGCCGCCTGTTCCCGCTCCGGGTTTGG
>CAXTXZ010000489.1:2321-3550 GCA_964248015.1 uncultured Rhodopila sp.
GTTCAATTGGTACGACGCCTTGCGAGATCACGTCAGAGATCGGGCTGACAAGTAAAGCGAAAACAGAAATTCCACTCCCTTCAACTGCACGAACCTCACTGGCTTGCAGTCAAAAGGGCAGGCGCGCATCGTTTGATGGCGGACGCGCTTTTCACAACCGAGAGGACGTACGAGAACATGGGCGTATGCAGGAAGGGCGGGTTTACCGAAACCGCCCGCGGAACGCAGGGTTGCTTCGATCGATTGATTTGCCATGAGGATTGCCCATGACTGCGCCTGCTGGCGTAGCGCGTCCCATTGCGATGACGACCGCCTCGCGCCCGGACATCCTGTTCATCGTTGTTGACGACTGCGGCTACGCCGACCTTTCCTGCTGTGGCCAGACCGATTACGCCACTCCGGCCCTGGATCGCCTTGCGTCGGAAGGCGTTCGGTTCACGCAGGCCTACGCCAACGCGCCGCTCTGCACCAACACGCGCGTTGCCATCATCACCGGCCGCTACCAATACCGTCTTCCGCTTGGCCTGGTGGAGCCGCTTCTGCCGGAGCAGCGATTGCGGGACGGGATGGGTGTGCCGCCTGGTTATCCGACCCTGCCCGAACAACTGCGCCGCGCCGGTTACCGGACGGCGCTGATCGGCAAGTGGCACCTCGGCTACCTGCCGCGCTTCGGCCCGCTCCGGAGCGGTTACGACGAGTTCTTCGGCGTCATGGGCGCCTTCACGGGCTACTACACGCACAGCGGCGACGACGGCGAGCTCGATCTCTACGAGGGCGAGGCGACAACGGATGAGGTCGGGTATGTCACCGACCTCCTGAGCGACCGCGCGACCGCCACTGTCGAGCGAACCGGCGCTGGCGACCCGCCCTGGTTCATGAGCTTGCACTACACCGCCCCTCACTGGCCGTGGTCGGCGCCGTCCGTGGAGGCCGCCGCGCGCGAGCGCGAGGTCAACAGGGCAGAATGGACCGAAGGCGGCTCGACGCGCGTCTACGGCGAGATGATGGGCATCCTGGACGCGGGCATCGGGCGCGTCATGGACGCGGTTCGGCGGAGCGGCCGCGACACCCTCGTGGTCTTCACAAGTGACAACGGCGGCGAGCGTTACTCCAAGATGTGGCCGTTCGTGGGCAGGAAGTGGGACCTTCTCGAGGGCGGGCTTCGTGTTCCGCAGATTGCCTGGTGGCCGGGACGGCTCCAGGAGGGCGTGGTCTCGCCGCAAGTCCCC
>CAXTXZ010000490.1:0-3537 GCA_964248015.1 uncultured Rhodopila sp.
TCATGTCCCATCGTAAGGGCGCAGCAAGCTGCGGGGAATGTATCCCGAAAGCGATCCAATAATCCAATGGCATTGTCATTGCTTGAAAATAACACTATTGCATGGAGATTAACGAAGCTCGATTGTGCTGTCTCGTGCCGCCTGACCAAACGAACCGGCGGCTATTGCCGGGCAGCTTCGCGCATACGGGCTGGCCAACCGCGCCGTTCCGTGCCTTGCTGGCGTCGCCTTACGGAACGCCTCCGGCAGGGGTCGAGGTGAAAAGCCACAGGCCGGCGTGCGACTGTCATGACCACCGAGCCTTCGCCATACGGTGTGCAGGCAAAGCGCCGGCCGTTCGTGGCATTCAGGCGCGAACAGCCAATACCCTCATGGCAGCACTGTGGCATCACGTAAAATGAATTGCATTCCTTGGGAGGAAAGCAACTCCGACAAGATCAATGTTGTGGCCTTTGCCTGCCGCCGGAAAGCTCAGCAATGTTCCGCCGTTTCCGTCTGATGTTCTGGTGTAACCTCGCCGAAGGCCCGCAGCAACGTCGAGAGCGTCACCTTTTGCCAGGGAGAAGTCCCTGATGGTCATGCTTCCGGAGCCGTTCGGAAAGATGTAAGTGTCAGCAGCATCTGTTGCACCAGTAACCATAAGTGATCCGGCTCCGGCCGAGAAGGAGCCGGCGCCCGTGTCTTGTGATATCGTGCTTGCGCCCCCGCCCGCCGTCAGCGTGAGGCTGCCGATGTTGGTAAACTGTATCGTGAAAGCATCGTTGCCCAACATCGCAATGGCACTGTTGGACGCCAGGTCGAACGTGGCGCTGCCAACAGTCCTTGTGCCCGCGCTGTTGATCAAAGCCGTGGATTGCGTGGTGTTATCTGTCACTGAGATACTGCCGCCAGTACTGCCGCCGCTTTCCGAAGCAAACATTTTGGCAAAAACCTGGGCTAGTTGCGGATCAGTCGACAACGCCGTGTCGCCTTCTTGAACACCCCAGGAGTATGCGACATCAAATGCCGGGCTTGGCACAACCGAACCCCAGGCAGACAGCATCTGCTCAGCCTGCGCCGGCGTTGGCACGCCCCAACTGCCATAGGCGCCTGAGGTCGCGCCGAATGCCTGGTAGACAGGAACGATGTCCGCCCGCGGGATGCCCTGCGCCTCGGCGGCGCTGACAGCGGCGGTGATCACATCATGATTCACGCCACCGGAAAATTCCGGCCGGACCGGGTATGGATCCAGTCCGTAGAGATCGATGTCCGTGTTCGCCGGGGTGAAGGAATAGGACGGATCTTGCGGCGTGCTGGTGTTGTACTCTGTAATGAACGTCTTGGCTCCGGGGTCGGCCGTGTGGATGTCGTCGGCCTCGGCCTTCAGGTTGGCGGCGGAAACCTCTCCAGGGACGGGCTCATCGGCAAGGAAAAAGCCGTAAACCTGTGGCTGATCAAGGAATGACTTCACAGCCGCTTCGAATGCGGGCGTGTCCCCGCCCGTCATCCCTAGATAGACCAGGGCCTTTACGCCCGTCGGCAGGATCGACAAGGTGCTCGGGCTGCTGACATCGGCCAGATTGAAGCCGTCCGTACCCGGCGCATAAAGATTGCCGACAAAGTTCCCGTTCGGGCCGTAGTGCAAGGTTGTCGTGGGGCCGGAATATAGATTGCTCATTGCTGCCTCTGCGCTTCCTGTTGGCGTGAATAAACAGTTCCATCGCCCGCAATGGCCAAATGTTGGCTGATCGTTACACTAGTATTTTCCTCATGCGGTGGCCGCGGCCGATTTTTGACAATCGCTATTTTCTTTGGCTTTAACTGCCTTAAGCATTCCATTGCTACGTGAACCGTTCATTATTGTAAATTATATTTTGCGGTTTGCAATGAAACTACAAGCCTTGGAGCAGTCTGCTTGAGCGTTGTGGCTGTCCAGGATGACAGCGGCCGCCAGCCTATCCACACATGCCTTGCGGATCGTCGGTTAGCGCCTGGAGGCAGACCGCCGCCCGGCGGGCACCCAACGCCACAGCGCCCGCCTTGATGAGGTGACGCAAGCTGTTGAACGCCTTCCCGCAGCGGACGATCCCGCTGTGCGGCGTGCTTGGGCAGCCGCTCCGATGAAGCAGACAACAATCCGGTTGGGACCGCGGTGTGCCATAGCTCGTTGTTTCCCAAGCAGATTCACGTCTCCGGACCTTTCGGCCCTCCTGCGATCCGCTATAA
This sequence comes from uncultured Rhodopila sp., assembly GCA_964248015.1. Lineage (GTDB taxonomy): Bacteria > Pseudomonadota > Alphaproteobacteria > Acetobacterales > Acetobacteraceae > Rhodopila. The sequence continues at coordinate 2,206 of CAXTXZ010000490.1, forward strand.
CGCGAAGCCCAAGCTCCGCACCGCGTCGAGTGCAGGGCACATACCAAACGTCCGGGTCGGGTTGAGCAAATCGAGGGGCAGATCCGCGCATGGCACCCTGTTCCAGCCCGCGCTTTATCATGACCGTTCCTGAGCGTTTGAGGCTGATGGACGTTATCTCGTCGTTTCTGGATGCTTAGCGGAAGATCATTGCGGTATTTGTGCCTTTTCCATGTCTCCGCGATTATGCCGGGCGAAAACAGCCTGAAGCACAGCAGAGTTTTCCAGGGCACGGTCACCCTTCTGGGCCCCCCAGCTATAGGCCATGTCCATTTCCGGGTCCGGAACCAGTTGCCGCCAGCGCGACAGGATCGCAATCTCCTGGTCCGTGTCCGGCATGGAGTACCGGCCCCCGCTGTCGGTGACCCAGTCCCCTTCGCCGAAAGCCTGGTATGTCGGCACGATGTGATCCCGTGGAACCCCTGCCTCGATTGCCGCCGCGACGTAGCGGTCAATGGTGTCGTAATCGCAGCCTGCCACATCCGTACGGCACGGATAGGCCGACAGCCCGAACAGGTCGACATGGGAACTGGCAGGTTCGTAGGTGCCCTTGAACGATGGTTGGGCGACTGTGCCCATGTTCATGAGGACGATAACGGCCCTGGCGCCCGGAACGTGATCGTGAATCCAATCCGCTTCCGCTCGAAGGTTGCTTACGGCGCAGGCATGGGAGGGATTCTCCACCTCAGCAAGGGTCCGTGGATCCGGATCATCCATCAAATAAAAGCCAAACAGGGTCGAACTGCCCACATAGGGACTAACGATGCGCAGGAAAGCTTGATCCACGCCTTGGCACTGACCGACCCATACCAATGCTCTGTTCCCCTGCCTTAATTGCCTGAACTCGTCCGGCTTTGAGACATCGGCCAGATTGAATCCCGCTCCTGCCGGCAGAAAAACCCCGTCCAAGCTAAAGTTTCGGTTCGGCGCGTAATGCAGCGTCTTGCCAAACGAGGCAGCAGGCGTGCGAACGAACATGAGGGAAAGAGCGGCCGCAGCCAAGATAACGAGGCGACCTGACGCCGAGCTGCGCCGCTTCCAGGGCCGATTGCCTGTCAGCCATGAAGCTTGCATGAGTAATCCTTTAAGTCGACGGCTTTGAATTGGCTCGCCGGCTCAGCACGCACCAGAACGGCGCTGCGTCGGAGAACTTGGCGCTCCAGGGAAAAAGACCAAAATTACTTGTTGAAACGGATCTTGGCTTTCGCCTTGCGCGATAGTCGGCTCTGGTCGAAACACGCCCACTCGGCGCCGAAAGACCGGACGGTTCGCTCATCGAAATTGCGCGCGCTC
>CAXTXZ010000491.1:0-3531 GCA_964248015.1 uncultured Rhodopila sp.
AAGACGTCCGCGACGCGGACCCAGACGCGGTCGGCCAGGATGTCGCTGTCCGCCACCACGACCAGGTTCGCCGGCGTATCTGTCTGCGCCTTATGGCCGGGGAAATTCTCCGGGCGCTTCTGGTCGCCTGCCAGCGGAGGCGGGCCGGCGAAGGCCGATTTCAACACGCCATGCACGCGTGCCGCGATCACTCTTGGGCCGCCCTCGGGCTTGAAGCCAGCCAATACCTTGGCCGGGTCCGGCACCTTGACCGCATCCACCGGAAGCAGGCCGCTGCGATCGCTGCTGCTGAGCAGGGGGGTGAAGTCGATTGCCGCGTTGGGGGCTTTCGCCAGGAAGCCGGACGAGGCCACGGTGCCCTGTTGCAGGTCGGCGGTCGCCGGGTCGTCGTGGTTCAGCCCGTCGCGTATGTCGAACCAGGCGACGTAGTTGACCGCCTGCATCCGGTCGTTGCCGCCGGCGCGCACTCGCCATGCGCCGGTCAGGTCGCCCACCACCTTGGCCGGGTCGAAGGCGATGCCCCAGGCGTCGAACAGGGTCTTCAGGTCGGCGTGGGTGTCCTGCGGCGGCATGCCGGTGGGCGAGGGCGTCGCCGCCATGGCCTCGCTCCAGGGATCGACCATCGCCATCAGCTTGCCGCCGCGCATGACGAACTGATCGATGGCATACAATGTCGCGGGCGACAGGTTCTGCGCCTCGGCCACCAGCAGGACCTGGATGTCGGGGTCGATGACCTGGGCGTTGGTCGGCACGCTCCGCACCGTGTTGGTCTGCCGCAGCAGCGTGGCCGAGGCGTAGGGCTGCCCGCCCGGGCCACGGCCCTGGGTCATCATCATGGCCTGCGGGTCGCCGTCCAGCGGCAGCGACGACATCACGCCGACCACCGGCCGCTTCGGGTTGGACAACTCGTAGACCAGCTTGGTCAGGTCGTATTCCAGGAAACGCTCACGCTCCGCTTGGAAGAACGGGACCGTGCGCTCGTCGTCCTCCAGGTTGGTGCCGGCCAATCCGAAGTAGATCTGCGAGCCGCCCTGGTCCAGCGGCACGCCTTGCAGGCCATAGGCCATGGCGCGGTCCTCGGTGTCGCTGAACGGCTCGGGGTCGTAGAACTCCAGCCGGACCTTGCCGGCGGAGACTTGGGCGTAGTCGCGCAGCATCTCGCGCACATGGTCCGCGTACGTGCCGTAGGCAGGGACGCTGCTGCCGAGCAGGCGGGAGTAGAACAGGCGGAGCGTGACGGGCTCCTTCAGGCTGGACAGGATCTGCCGGGTGCCGGGCGACAGCGTGTAAAGATGGCCCTGCGTCAGGTCGAGCTGCGTGTTGGCGAGCCGCGCGTCGGCGAACATGTTGATGCCCAGGGCAATCGCCGCGACGGCGATCACGCCGATAATGGAGAGGGACAGGCGGCGCATCGGTTCAGTCCGCCTTCCGTTGTTCGACCAGCACGGCGTTGAGGAAAAGCCAGAAGCCGATGAAGCTGGCGAAGTAGATCAGGTCGCGCAGGGACACGACGCCTCGGGTGAAGTCGGTGAAGCGGTCGATCACCGCGAGGCGGCGGGTGAAGGCGCCCAGCGCGGGGGTGGCCTTGGCCAGGAAGTCGTTGACGATCGGGTTGGAGGCGACGGCGAAGACGAAGCACGCCGCCACCGCCAGCACGAAGGCGATGACCTGGTTGCGAGTCGCCGCCGACATCGCCGCGCCCACTGACAGGAAGGCCCCGGCGACCAGCAGGCAGCCGAGGTAGCCCGACGCGATGACGCCGTTGTCGGGCTGGCCCAGGATGTTGACGGCGATGACGAAGGGGAACGTCAGCAGCAGGGCGATGGCGCAGAACGCCCAGGCGGCGAGGAACTTCCCCAGCACCGCCTGGCCTTGGGTGATGGGCAGGGTCAGCAGCAGCTCGATGGTCCCAAGGCGCCGTTCCTCGGCCCAGAGCCGCATGGTGATCGCCGGGATCAGCAGCAGGAACACCCAGGGGATGAAGGTGAAGAACGGGTTCAGGTCGGCCTGCCCTCGGTCGAAGAACTGCCCGAGGTTGAAGGTCAGCGCGCCTTGCAGCACCAGGAAGATGACAATGAACACGGTGGCCACGGGGGTGGCGAAGTAGCCGCGCAGCTCGCGGCCGGCGACCGCCAGGATCTTGCTCATACGGTCTCCGCCGGCATGGTCAGGGCGCGGAAAACCTCTTCCAGCCGTCCCGACGGGTGCCGCGCCGCCAGGGCCTGCGGGGTTGCGTCGGCGACGATCCGGCCGTTGGCGATGACGACCGCGCGGGAGCAGATCGCGCCGACCTCCTCCAGCAGATGGGTGGAGATGACGATCGCCTTGCTGGGCGCCATCTGGCCGATCAGGGCGCGCACCTCGTGCTTCTGGTTCGGGTCCAGGCCGTCGGTGGGTTCGTCGAGCACCAGCACCGGCGGATCGTGCAGCAGGGCCTGCGCCAAGCCGACGCGGCGCTTGAAGCCTTTCGACAAGGTTTCCACCGGTTGCAGGCGCACGCCGTGCAGGCTGGCCAGGCTCAGGGCGTGATCCACCCGCTCGGCCAGCCTTCCGCCGGTGAAGCCGCGCACCCTGGCGCAGAAGCGCAGGAAGCCCTCGACCGACATCGCGGGGTAGGTTGGCGCGCCTTCCGGCAGGAAGCCCAGGACGCGGCGGGCGGCGACGCCGTCGGCCTGCACGTCGTGGCCCTGGATGCGCGCGACGCCGGCGGTCGGGGTCATGAACCCCGCCAGCATCCGCATGGTGGTGGACTTGCCCGCGCCGTTGGGGCCCAGGAAGCCCAGGACCTCGCCCCGGCGCACCTCGAACGATACGTTGTCAACGGCGGTGAAGCCGCCAAAGCGCTTGGTCAGGCCCGTGATTTGGATAAGGGCCGGATGATCCGTTAGGTCCGCGACGCCGTCCGTCACTGCGCATTCCCTCTGCCGCTGCTGGGCGGCGGACATACAAGAATTGCGCGGCAATGCAACCATGGGCTGGGTCAGTGACGCGATCTTAACGCCGGGGAAAGGATAGGGGTGGCTCAGAATCGGACCGGCTGGTTGGGTCTGTTCTGGATACGCAGCGCTGACACCAAGCTGAACATTGCCGACAAGGTACGGCTCGTTCGAGGCGTTTTTACTTCTGCGATCGATCATCAGATCATTGGCTTAAATTGATTTCCCGCCGAGAATGTGCTGTATTCGCAATCCAATGCGGGAAACTGCTTATGAGAGTAAAGCCTGGCGCGGTGGCAAGTTCTGGAACCAGCTTTCTTTTAAAAGCAAGTGCGCCGCAATTTCCTCAGGGGTACGTGGTGCCTTTCCATATTACAACAGGCACAACGACGCGGCTTCATAATCTTGGGCTGGACGCCGCCGCCGCGTCGGCTGTCCCGGTTTGCGATCTGACGGTTGAAACGCGAGAGGACGCTTCCGGCGTTCTTGCCCATTTTTTAGATACGTGATCCAAAGCTCAGACCCATTCGACGGCAAGAAGCGCATGCGCCTTTTGCGGGAACTTCGTGAAAAGCTGTTGAAGCAAGGTGATGAG
>CAXTXZ010000492.1:0-3530 GCA_964248015.1 uncultured Rhodopila sp.
CCGATCAGGCCGACGATCTCGGTCTCGTTGACCACCAGGTCCGCGCCGTCCACCGCGCGGAAGGCGCCGAACGCCTTGACGATGCCGCGCGCCTCAAGGAACACGGGGGCGCCTCCTGGCTGCCAGGGCTTCCCAAAGCGCGGCGACCCCGCCGGGCTGGAAGCGCGCGATCAACAGGATGATCGCGCCGTAGACAATGAAGGTGATGCCGGTGCCGCCGCCGCCGAACAGGGCGTTGGTGGTTTCCTCAAGCGGGATCAGGATGATCGCGCCGACCAACGGGCCGAACAGGCTGCCAGCGCCGCCCAGCGCCGCAATGATCAGCATCTTGACCGAAATCAGGATGCCCAGCGCGCTGTCCGGATCGATGAAACCCACCATCAGCGCGTAAAGCGAACCCGCCACCGAGGTGAACGCCGCCGACAGCAGCAGGGCGTACAGCTTGTAGCGCAGCACCGGCACCCCCAGGCTGCGCGCCGCCCGGTCGCCGCCGCGTATCGCCGCGAGGTAGTAGCCCATGCGGCTGCGCTGCATCTGCCACGTCCCCCCCACCAGCAGCGCCAGCACCGCGAGGAACAGGTAATGGTAAGCCACCGGGCTGATGAACGAGAGGTCCGCCAGGCTGCGCGGCACCGGCGGCCCCATCAGCCCGACCGCCGCGCCCAGCAGCGGCCAGTTGCCGGCCAGGATACGGAACAGCTCCGCCGCCGCGATGGTCGCCATGGAAAAGTAATGTCCGCGCAGCCGGAAGGTGGGAGTGCCGACCAAAGCCGCGATGACCATGGAGATAACCACGCCAATCGGAACCCCAGCGACCGGCGGCCAGCCAAGCTCGGTGTAGACAACAAGCGAACTGTAGGCGCCCGTGCCAAAGTACACCGCGTGCCCAACCGAAACCTGACCAGCATACCCGCCCAGAAGGTTCCACGCCGAAGCCGAGATCGCAGCCAGCAGCGCCAGCGCCCCAACCCGTTGCAGGAACACGTCCTGCACAACCAGCGGCCATGCGGCGATCAGCAGGAAGCCAGCCAAGGCAAGCGGCCAGTGCCTCACGCTCAGGCCGTCCCCAGCAGGCCCTGGGGGCGCACCCACAGCACCAGCAGGAACAGGGCGTAGACCACCACGTCCTGGTAGACCGCGCCAATCAGGTAAGCCGACAACGCCTCGATCACGCCGATCCCCAGGCCAGCGATCAACGCGCCCGGCACGCTGCCGAAGCCGCCCAGGCAGACGACGACAAAGGCGATCAGCGACAGCGACTCGCCGACCGTGGGCGAGATGTAGAAGAACATCGCGATCAGCGCGCCGGCGACACCGGTGGACGCCGCGCCGACGCCCCAGGCGATGGCCTGCATGCGGTCCGGCCGGATGCCCATGAGCATGGCGGCGTTGCGATCCTCGGCCACCGCGAGCAGGCGGCTGCCCAGCGCGGTGCGCGTCAGGACCAGGTGCATCCCGACCGTGATCACCAGCGCCAGCACGCCGGCGAGCAATCGGGACGCCTCGATCCGCACGCCGCCCAGGTCGAACGTGCCGCCCACCAGCGTGTCGGGCAGGGAGACGAAATTCGCGGTGAAGGCCCAGAACGCCGCGTAGCGCAGCACCAGCGCGAGGCCGAACGTGCCCAGGATCTGCGCCAGCATCGGGCCTTTCGCGATGTGCCGGACCAATCCCAAGTACACCACCACGCCAAGCAGGAACAGCAGCGCGGCAGCCCCTGGAATGAAGAAGACCGGCCCAAGCTTCAGCAACGTCACCGCGAAGAAGGCCGCGTACATGGCCAGCATGACGAAATCGCCATGGGCGAAGTTCACCACGTTCATCATGCCCCAGATCAGCGTCAGGCCGGACGAGAACAGCGCGTACACCGATCCCATCAGCAGGCCGCTGACCACCACCTGCAACAGAATCACCCCGTCATGCTCCGCCTACCTGGACGGCGCGATCCTGGCCGAGCGCCACCCTTCCGGCAAGTCACGACTGGGGCTGGCATCCGGTGATGGCGTACAGCGCCGCGAAGCCGGCATTGGCCAGCATCCGGAACCGCTCCGCCGGCAGCGCGGGCACCGCATCCGCCTCGATCAGCAGGAGGTAGTCGAAGCCGCACAGGTTGGCGCGCAGCACGTCCCGCCGGTTTGGCAACGAGCCAACGCGGGCGGCAAGCTCGGCATAGGGCGGCAGCGTCCTGATGGGCTGCTGCGAGGGAATGTCGAACTCGAACGGCCAGTAGGCCCGCCGCTCGATCAGCGCCAGCGCACCGAGATGCTCATCGAGCCGCGTGCCGTTGGACAGCAGAAGCCAGCGTGGGTCAGCCGCCCAGTAGGCCGGCGCTTCGTCGAAGCCCGCATCGGCGACATAGACTGTTTGGCCGGGCTGGACCGGCGCGAGGGCGCGGCGCAGTTCGGCAAGGTTAGCGCCATGCGCGGCCCAAGCGGCCGTCAGAAGCGACATCCGGGCGACAAACAGCGCGGCCAGCGTGCCAGTTGCGCCGACTCGCAACCAGCGCGGCCAGCCACACGGCACGAAACCGGCGAACAGCATGAAGCCAAGCATGATGGCGAAGCGGGTATCAAGAAGATAGGTGCCCTTCCAGGCGAACGGCGCGGCCAGGTATAACACCGCCAGCATGGCCGTGGCGAATCCGGCGGGAGCCGGAAAAATGCCCTTCCGCAGCAGCACGCAGCCCACGGGAAGGCCAACGGCCACGACGCCTGCCGCGACATCCAGCGTCTTGTTGTAGTTGACGAATGCCGTGCCGAGTTGCAGCAGCTTCTGGATAGGGGTTACGTACTCGGCGTCGCCGCCCAGGTGTTGCAGCGCCGACAAGGCATACAGGGCCGCGGGCAAGGCGAAGACAAGCAGCACGACACTGGCTCGGCCGGCGACCTCGCGCGGGCTGGCGGCGCGCGCCCGGCGGAACTCGACCCCGCCGAGCAGCGTCGCGAAGAACACCAGGCCCATCAGGTGGCAGGCGAAAAGCAACGGTGTCCCAACCATGCCCAGAAGGATCGCCCGGACCGGATGCGTCTCGCGCCAGCGAACCCAGGTGGCGCCAAGCAGCAATGCCAGCCCAACGGCCAAGGAAAAATTGAGGAATCCGTAAAGCAGGCAACTGTTGTAGGCGACGAACCCGGCGCACAGCGGCCACCAACGGCCGCCCAGCGCCGTGTTGTAAGCGACGGTTCCAAGAACGGGCAGCAGCACGGCCGCCGCGATCACGACACGCCCGGCGACATGCACCGGCAGAACCCGCATCAGCGGAGGCGCCACAAGATCAATCGCCAGATTGGGAATGATCGACCAGCGCGGCGCGTACATGCCCGCCAGCACAGGGTCCCCCGGCAGGGAAGCCAGGACGAAGGCGCGTGCCAGATGATTGGGATAATCTCCCAGCGGAGGCACATCCACCACCAGCAGCGGCGCCAAGAGAACAAGCGAAAGCCCTGCGAGCGCCACCCACCCCAGCCAAGAAGCCGAGCCTCGCGCGGCGCCGGCAAGAGACGACGTCATTGCCGCCCAGTCTGTTGTCG
>CAXTXZ010000493.1:0-3528 GCA_964248015.1 uncultured Rhodopila sp.
CGGTGCGCAGGAACGTCGGCAGCCAAGTGGTGATGGCGTAGTAGCCGCCCTGCGCCCCCAGCGCCAGCAGGCAGCCGCGCGCCGTGACGCCGAGGAACGGCGCGGAGAAGATCGCCAGCAGCGGCGGATGGGCCTCGGCCTGCGTGAAGGCGGCGGGCTCGGGCACGAAGCGGCGCACCAGGAAGATGCTGAACGCCGGCAGCAGCCCGAGGAAGAACAGCGCCCGCCAGGCGTACTCGGGCGGCAGCAGCAGGGACGACAAGGTCGCCGCGACCGCCGCCACGCCCCAGCCGACCGACCAGGAGCTTTGCACCACGCCGACCGCCTTGCCGCGATGCCGCGCCGCGATCACCTCGCCCATCAGCACCGCGCCCGCCGCCCACTCGCCGCCGAAGCCAAGGCCCTGGAGGCCGCGCGTCACCAGCAACTGCCCGAAGCTGTTGGTGAAGCCCGACAGGAAGGTGAACACCGCGAACCAGGCGATGGTGACTTGCAGCATCCGCACGCGGCCGATGCGGTCCGCCAGCAGCCCCGCCAGCCAGCCGCCGACCGCCGACAGGACCAGCGTCACCGTCGCCAGCAGCCCCGCCTGCGCGTTGGTCATGCCCCACAGCCCGATCAGCACGGGCACGACGAACGAGTAGACCTGCACGTCCATCGCATCCAGCGCGTAGCCGCCGAAGCACGCCCAGAACGTGCGCCGCCCGTCGCTGTCCAGGCCATGATACCAATCGAGCATGCCAAACACCTCCGTCACGTCCTGACGGGGAATGCATGTTCCGGGCCGCCGCTCGCCGCCAACCTTGCCCCGAACCCGCCCAGGGTCTAGAAGCCCGCACCTTTTCCCATCCACCGAACGGACCCATCCATGAAGCAGCAGGCGAACCTGATCCGCGCCGGCCAGGTGATCGAGCACGAAGGCCGCCGCTGGACGGTGCTGAAGCAGCAGATCATCAGCCCCGGCAAAGGCGGCGCCTTCATCCAGGTCGAGATGCGCGACCTGAAATCAGGCAACAAGACCAACGAGCGCTGGCGCACCGCCGACACGGTGGAGCGCCTGACCACCGAGGAGAAGGAGTACACCTATTCCTACTCCGACGGCACGAACCTCGTGCTGATGGACCCCGAGACCTACGAGGAAGCCCACGTCCCCGCCGACCTGATGGGCGACGCCGCGCCCTTCCTGCAAGACCAGATGACGCTGACGGTCGACCTGGTGGAGGGCGAGCCGGTGGCGATCCACCTCCCCGGCACCGTGGTCCTGGAAGTCGTCGAGGCCGATCCCGTGGTCAAGGGCCAGACCGCTTCCTCCTCCTACAAGCCCGCCAGGCTGTCGAACGGCGTCAAGACCAACGTGCCGCCGTTCATCGAATCCGGGGAGCGCATCGTGGTCCGCACCGAGGACGCCAGCTACGTCGAGCGCGCGAAGGGCTGATGGCCTTCCGTCTTTCCCCGCACCTGACCGTCATGGCCAACGCCGCGCAGAAAGCGGCGAAACGCCTGCTGCGCGACTTCGCCGAGGTCGAGCAGCTTCAGGTCAGCATCAAGGGCCCCTCCGACTTCGTTTCCCAGGCCGACCTGCGCGCCGAACAGACCTTGAAGGAGGAACTCAACCGCGCCCGCCCCGGCTACGCCTTCCTGATGGAGGAAGCCGGCGCGTCCGGCTCCGAGAACTGGACCTGGCGCTGGGTGGTCGATCCGCTCGACGGCACCACCAACTTCCTGCACGGCATGCCGCACTGGGCGATCAGCATCGGCCTGGAGCGCCGCTTGCAGGACGGCGCGACGGAGATCCACGCCGGCCTGATCTACGCCCCCGCCGCCGACGAGATGTTCTGGGCGGAGAAAGGCACCGGCGCGTTCGTCAACGAACGCCGGCTGCGCGTCTCCGCCCGCCGCACGCTCAGCGAGGCGGTGTTCGCCACTGGCATCCCGTTCGGCGCCGTCTCCGCCCCCCGGCGCCAGGCGTTCGGCCGGACCCTGGCCACGCTGATGCCGCAAGTGGCCGGCATCAGGCGCTTCGGCGCCGCCGCCCTTGATCTCGCCTGGGTGGCGCATGGCCGCTTCGACGCCTATTGGGAACTCGGCATCAAGCCGTGGGACGTCGCCGCCGGCATCCTGCTGGTCAGGGAAGCGGGCGGCTACGCGACGGACGTGGGCAACGGCGATCCGATGCTCACCAGCAACATCGTCGCCGGCAACCCGAACATGCACGCGCAGCTACGCCCCATCGTGGCCGAGGGCATGCAGGCCCCGGCCTGACTGACCCCGGCAACCCCATGCAGCGCATCGTCATCCGGCAAGCCGACATCACCACCCTGGCGATCGATGCCATCGCCAACGCCGCCAACCAATCGTTGCTTGGGGGCGGCGGCGTCGATGGCGCGATCCACCGCGCCGCTGGCCTCGGCCTGCCGCGCGAATGCCGCGCCCTGGGCGGCTGCCCGACAGGGGAGGCGCGCATCACCAAAGGCTACCGCCTGCCGCCCGCTTCGTCATCCACGCCGTCGGCCCGCGCTATCGCGACGGCAAGCGGGGCGAGCCGGAGAAGCTGGCCAACTGCCACCGCGCCAGCCTGAGGCTCGCCGTCGCCCACGGCATCAGGACAGTGGCGTTTCCGGCGATAAGCTGCGGCGCCTACCGGTATCCCCTGCCGGACGCGGCCCGCGTCGCCGTTGGCACGGTGGCGGACGCGCTGGCCGAAACCTCGTCAATCGAGCAGGTCATCTTCGCCTGCCGCGGCCTTGACGTGCTGGCCGCGTTCCAGGCAGCGCTCGCGGCGGCGGGCGGGTAACTCAGACCGTGCGGGCGATGTAGGCCTTCATGTTGTCCGCGTCGTGCTCGTGCAACTGGATGCGGTACTTGACCAGGTCGCGGATGCTGATGATGCCCTCCAGCCGTCCCTCGTTGACGACGGGCAGATGGCGGAAATAGCCGGCGTCCATGATCTCCATCGCCTCGTCGACCGTGGTCTTGGAGGTCGCGGTCGTCACGTCGCGGGTCATCAGTTGGTCCGCCCGCATGGTGGTCACCTCGCCCGCGTGCTTGGCCAGCGCCTTGACCACGTCGCGCTCGCTGACGATGCCGGCCACGCCGCCCTTGTCATCCAGCACCAGGACGGCGCCGATGCGGCGTGAAGAAATGATCTCGGCGATCTCCAGGACCGTCGCGGACGGCTCCACCGAGATGACTCGGCTATCCTTGTTCTTCAGCACCAGGCCGACTGTCATAAGATGTTCCCTTCAGGCGGTGACGGAGGCGGGCAGGCATCCGGCCAACCCGCCGCTGCCGGGCCGGCGCCTGTTGCCAGCAAGAACTTCGTCATACCGGCATGATCGTCAAGTCGCCACGGCGGCGTTTGCGCGAAATCTCCTGTCCGGGGACCCTGCCGATGGCCCGCGACGGCCGTGCCGAGGCCGGTCACGCGCCCGCCGGCCGCCACCGGTTGGCGATGGCCGCGGCGTGGGCGCTGTGCCGCGCCCCCGCGGCGCGGGCGGATTTGGTGGAGGGCCTGGCGCTCGCCGTGAT
>CAXTXZ010000494.1:0-3505 GCA_964248015.1 uncultured Rhodopila sp.
CGCCGTCCGTGCCCGCATGGAGGGGACACGGATGGCGCGGGAGGCCATGGTGCGGAAGGTCGCCGAGACACTGCATTAGACCCGGATCGCTTCGTGGTTCGGCGACCGGGGGTTATGTGGGGCGGCGGGTGCGCAGGGCGGCGGCAAGGGTGCCGTCGTCCAGCACATCCAACGCTCCGCCCATGGGAACACCCTGCCCTACCCGAGTGACGGCCACTCCGGTCGGACGCAACTGATCGGTCAGCCAGTGCGCGGTTGTCGCGCCCTCGACCGTTGCGCCAAGGGCCAGGATGACTTCCCTCACCTCGGCGTGCGACACGCGGTCGAGCAGCGTGTGCAGGTTAAGGTCTTCCGGCCTGATGCCGGATAGCGCGGACAGCGTGCCGCCGAGAACATGGTACAGGCCGCGATGCACCATGGCGCGTTCCAGTGCCCAAAGGTCGCCGACGCCTTCCACAACACAGATGATCGTGCGGTCCCGGCTGTTATCCGAACAGATCGTGCAGGGATCCTGGCTGTCGAGATTGCCGCAGATGGCACAGGGCTTCACCGCGCGCGCGGCCTCGGCCAAGGCGGCGGCGAGCGGCAGCATTCGGGTGTAAGGCTGTTGCAGCATCTTGAGCGCGGCCCTGCGGGCGCTGCGAGGTCCGAAGCCCGGCAGTTTCGCAAGCAGGCCGATCAGGTGGTCGATTTCAGGGCCGCCCATGAGGCTTAACCGTTATCGCTGCCGGGGTACTGTTTCCTGGCTGGATCGACCGGGCCGGCGGTGGGTGTCATCGGCTTCCTGACGAGTGGTCGCATATCGGTGTGCTTTTCGATCATGGTCAGGCTTGCCCAAGCAGGGTTTCAGCCGGGTGCCGCGGGAGGTGGCCCGGACAAGCCGGGCCATGACGATGGAGGAAGTACGATATGGTAGGGACGATGGGGGAAGGACGGCGTGATAGGGACGATGGAGCAAGGATAGTGTGGCAAGGGCCGTATGGGAACAATAGGGTCCGCAGCACGCTTGAGTCGCCGTTTGGGCGCTGTGCCCGCATGAGGCGGCAGCGCCTCAGAATGGCAGCTTCATCCCCGGGGGAAGTTGCAGGCCGCCGGTGACCTTCTGCATTTCGTCGGCCGCGGCAGCCTCGATCTTGGCCTTGGCGTCGCGGTGGGCGGCGATAATTAGATCCTGCAGCATTTCGGTGTCGGCGGGATCGACGATCTTTGGGTCGAGCTTGATGGCGCGCAGCTCGCTTTTGCCGTTCAGGGTGATCTTGACCAAGCCGGCGCCGGCCTCGCCGGTGAGTTCCAGGCTTTCCAGCCGAGCCTGCATCTCCTGCATCTTGGATTGCATCTCGGACGCTTGCTTCATCAGGCCGGCTAGGTTCTTCATGGGTCGATCTCCATCGGGTCTTCGTCGAAATACTCGGCGTCGGGCGGGGCGAACTCGGGCATGTCCGGCAGGGCAGGCACGGCGACGGGCAAGCCGTAAGCATCGGCGTTCCTGTCATGGACCGTGTCGATGCGCGCGCCGGGGAACGCGGCCATAATGGCTTGAACGAGCGGGTGGTCGGCGGCGGCGGCCTTGCGGGCGGTGTCGGCGGCGCTGCCCTGGTCGGCGATCGTCGCCTCTCCCTCCGCGCCGGAGACGGCGATGGTCCAGCGGGCGCCGGTGACGTCGGCCAGCAGGGTGGCGAGGCGGGAGGACAGGTCGCGCGGCGCCTCGGGCCGCGGGCGCAGCTCAATCACCGGGGGGGCGAAGCGCACCAAGTGGACGGAGTGCAGCAGGTGGCTGTGCAGGGTCGCTTCTTTCCGCTCGCCGACCAGGGCGACGACATCGCGGAAGGTGCTGAGGCGGGGAACTGGGTTTGGCGTTGGCTGGGCGGAGGCGGGTTCGGCAGCCATCATTGCCGCGCCGTTGGCCACGGCACGGGCGCCGCCACCGCCGCCGGGCGTGGAGGACGGCGGATTTGCGGTCAGGCGGCGAACCAGGTCGCCGGGGGTTGGCATGTCGGCCACGTGGCAGAGGCGGATCAGCACCATCTCGGCGGCGGCGCGGCGGTCGGAGGCGGCTTCCACCTCGCCGATGCCTTTCAGCAACATCTGCCAGGCGCGGGTCAGGACGGGGACGGATAGCTGGTCTGCCAGTTCCGCGCCTCGGGTGCGTTCGGTCTCGGGCAGGTCCTGGGCTTCGCGCAGGCCAGGGATGGATTTCAGCCTTGTCACGGTGTGCAGCAGGTCGAGCAGGTCTTGCAGCATGGCACCGAGGTCAGCGCCGCGCTCGAACGCCCCGTCGGTGATCGCGAGGGCGGCGGCGGGCTTGCCGGCCATGACCGCGTGCAGCAGGTCGAAGACCTTTTCGCGGTCGGCCAGGCCGAGCATGTCGATGATTTGGGGGGTTGTGATGGGACCGTCGGCCTGGGCGATGGCCTGGTCGAGCAGCGACAGGCCGTCTCGGACGGAGCCGTCGGCGGCGCGGGCGATCAGGTCGAGGGCGGATGGCTCGATTTCGACCTGCTCCTTGCGGGCGATGCGGCCGTAGTGCTGGGAAAGCTCTGCCACGCGCACGCGACGCAGGTCGAAGCGCTGGCAGCGGGACAGGACCGTGACGGGAACCTTGCGGATTTCCGTGGTGGCGAAGATGAACTTGACGTGCGGGGGCGGTTCCTCAAGGGTCTTGAGCAGGGCGTTGAACGCGGGCGTGCTCAGCATGTGGACTTCGTCGAGGATGAAGATCTTGGCGCGGGCCTGCATGGGGCGGAAGCGGACGCCCTCGATCAGTTCGCGCATGTCGGCGATGCCGTTGCGGCTGGCGGCGTCCATCTCGACCACGTCGGGATGACGGTCGGCGAGGATGGCGACGCAGTTGGCGCAGACGCCGCAGGGGTCGATGGTGGGGCCGCCCTGGCCGTCGGGGCCGATGCAGTTCATGGCGCGGGCGATGACGCGGGCGGTGGTGGTCTTGCCGACGCCGCGCACGCCGGTGAGCATGAAGGCGTGGGCGACGCGGCCGGTGGCGAAGGCGTTGCGCAGGATGCGCACCATCGCCTCCTGCCCGATCAGGTCATCGAAGGTGGTGGGGCGGTACTTGCGGGCGAGGACCCTGTAAGGCGCGGCATGCGCCGGCTCGGGCAGGCTCGCGGGCAACGCGTCGCCGAACAGGCCTGGGCCGGTTGGCGGAGGCAGATCGTCTGTGTCGGCGGGGTCGTCCTGGAACAGGCCAGACATGCGCGGTGGTTACTCGGACGTTTGGTTGGGGGCGTTCCGTTGGCCGTGGCGGCGGGCGAAGGAAGTGGGAGGCCGACAAACGACCCGAGCGGTGACCCGTTGCGGCTGCTTCCTTCCGGACCTGACCGGGTTGGCGAGGCGCCCGTCCACCGCCGACCTCCCGGCCTGTGCATATCATGGTTTTGGGGGGTGGGGGCAAGGTGGGTTTGCCAGATTGATGTTTTGGAGGCGCTGCGGCGACCCTGGGCGTGCCTGCGAGCGGACTGGACAACCAGGCGCGCGGGAATCCCGGCCG
>CAXTXZ010000495.1:0-220 GCA_964248015.1 uncultured Rhodopila sp.
CAACTGGCGCGTGCGAGATCGCTTCTGGCATTAAACCAGGGAGGGCGCGGTGGGCCATAACACGGGATCGTTCAAGAGTGGCCGACACTTCCTGCAAATCCCGGGGCCGAGCAACGTGCCCGATCGCATCCTGCGCGCCATCGACATGCCGACGATGGACCATCGCGGTCCCGAGTTCGGCGAGCTCGGCCGCCGCATCCTGCGGAACATCGGCCCCGTC
>CAXTXZ010000495.1:230-3487 GCA_964248015.1 uncultured Rhodopila sp.
AGGGCACGGTCATCATCTTCCCCGGCAGCGGCACCGGCGCCTGGGAAGCCGCCATCGTCAACACCCTGAAAGCCGGCGACACCGTGCTGATGTATGAAACGGGCCAGTTCGCGACGCTGTGGCGCGCCATGGCCGGACGGCTGGGCCTCAAGGTGCGGTTCGTTCCCGGCGACTGGCGTCACGGCGTCGATCCGGCCGATGTCGAGGCTCGGCTTCGCGCCGACACGGACCGCGCGATCAAGGCCGTCATGGTGGTGCACAACGAAACCAGCACGGGCGTCACCAGCCGCATCCCGGACATCCGCGCCGCCATCGACGCCGCCGGCCATCCGGCGTTGTTCATGGTGGACACCATCAGCGGCCTGGGCTCGATGCCGTTCAGGCACGACGCCTGGGGCATCGACGTGACAGTGGCGGGATCGCAAAAGGGCCTGATGCTGCCGCCCGGCCTCGGCTTCAACGCGGTGTCGGAGAAGGCGCTGGCGGCGGCCAGGGCGGGCGGCATGCCACGCTCCTACTGGGATTGGCAGGAGATGATGGGGCCGAACAAGACCGGCTACTTTCCCTACACGCCCGCGACCAACCTGCTCTACGGCCTCGACGAGGCGCTGAAGATGCTGCACGAGGAAGGCCTGCCGGAGGTCTTCGCGCGCCACGACCGCTTCGCCGCCGCGACCCGCGCCGCCGTGCGGGGCTGGGGACTGGAGGTGCTCGCGCTCGACCCCCGCGAGTACAGCAGCGTCCTGACAACCGTGCTCCTGCCCGAGGGGCATGACGCCGACGCGCTGCGCGGCGTGATCCTGGACAACTTCGACATGTCTCTGGGCCAGGGCCTGGGCAAGCTCAAGGGCCGCGTGTTCCGCATCGGGCACCTCGGCGACTTCAACGACCTGATGCTGATGGGCGCCCTCGCGGGGGTCGAAATGGGCCTGCATCTGGCGGGCGTGCCGCACAAGGCGGGGGGCGTCGCGGCGGCCATGGACGTGCTGGCTGGACGCGTGCCGCAGACCAGCCCGGAAGCTTCCTGAGCAACCGCTGTCATACGGTAAGACAGCGCGGACACCCTAGGGCGTCCGCCGCGGCGCATGGCGTCCGTGACGTTTCCCTGTTTCTGTTGCGGCTGGACGTTGTGGACGTTCCTGCCTTGGACGTCGCGCTTCATGTTGCGTCCCTGCAACCTCAAGCCCGGCGGTCTGGCATTATTCGCCGAACTCGGATTTGAGTGCAGCGTGCTGGGCGATGGCCTGGGCGGCTTTGTGCTGGCTTGGATTCGCCGTCGCGCCCCGATGGGAGGGGATGCATGACTCGTCATGGCTCATCGCCTTGTTCTGATTGCGATTATGCTGCCCTCGGCTTGCCTTGACAGTTTTGCCAGTTCATACACTGGCCATGGTGCAAGAGTGCTTCAGCAATCCTTGACCCAATCACAGACGCAAGGCAAAGCATGCCGACTTGTTTGATCACTGGCGTGACCGGCCAGGATGGCGCCTACCTTTCGCAGTTCATGCTGGAGAAGGGTTACCGCGTCGTCGGCATGATCAGGCGCTCCGCCTCGTCCGACATCATCGGCGAGCGGCTGCGCTGGCTGGGCATCTTCAACGAAGTTGAACTGGTCGATGGCAACCTGATTGACCTGTCCAGCCTGATCCGGCTGTTGCAAACCTACCAGCCGGACGAGGTCTACAACCTGGCCGCGCAAAGCTTCGTCGCGGCGTCCTGGAACCAGCCGCTCCTCACGGGACAGGTGACCGCCCTGGGCGCGGCCAACCTGCTGGAAGCCCTGCGCATCGTTCGCCCTGAAGCCCGCTTCTACCAGGCGTCATCCTCCGAGATGTTTGGCCGTGTCCGTGAAGCGAAGCAGAAAGAGGACACGCCGTTTTATCCGCGCTCCCCGTATGCGGCGGCCAAGCTTTACGCCCATTGGATGACGATCAACCACCGCGAGAGCTTTGGCATGCACGCGTCGTCCGGCATCCTCTTTAACCACGAGAGCCCATTGCGCGGCATCGAGTTCGTCACGCGAAAGATCACCGACGGCGTGGCGCGCATCAAGCTCGGGCTTGCCAGGGAGCTGCCGCTTGGCAACCTTGAGGCGAAGCGTGATTGGGGGCATGCGCGCGACTACGTCCGCGCCATGTGGCTGATGCTGCGGCAGGATGTGGCGGATGACTACGTCGTCGCCACCGGCCAGACCACCTCCGTATCGGAATTCTGCCGCCTTGCGTTCCGGTACGCGGAACTTGATTTCGAAGACCACGTGGTGACCCGAAGCGACCTGTTGCGGCCGGCCGAGGTCGATGTGCTGCTGGGTGACGCGAGCAAGGCCAAGCGCAAGTTGAACTGGGAGCCCAGCATCACGCTGGAGGACATGGTGGCGGAGATGGTTGACGCCGACCTGGCGCGCCACCGGGCGCGCCTCAAGCTTTGATGGCGGATCCCCGGAGCATCCTGCTGACCGGCGCGTCAGGTTTCGTTGGCCGTCATTTGGCGCCGGCCCTGGTTGCGGCCTTCCCGGCCAGCACCCTGATCGTCCCGCACATGGATATCCGGGACGCGGCGCAAGTCGAGGAAGCCGTTCGCGCGGCTTCGCCGGATGTGTGCGTGCACCTCGCCGCCGTTTCCGCGATCGGCGCGGCGCAACAGGACCCGGATCTGGCTTGGAAGGTCAATTTCCACGGCACGATGCACCTTGCCTGGGCGCTGTCGCGGCACGTCCCGGACTGTCAGATGGTGTTTGTTTCCACTGCCGACGCCTATGGCGCAACGTTCCAGGCTGGCGAAAGGCTTGACGATTTCGCGCCTTTGGCGCCGCTGAACGTTTATGGGCATGCCAAGGCAGCGGCCGACCTCGCGCTGGGTGGGATGGCGGAGCAGGGATTGCGGGTCGTCCGGTTGCGTCCTTTCAACCATACGGGTCCGGGCCAGTCGCCGGATTTCGTGGTGCCGGCCTTTGCGCGGCAGATCGTCCGGATCGGGGCTGGCCTTCAGGCGCCGCTGCTGGAAGTCGGCAACCTGGACACATGGCGGGACTTCCTGGACGTCCGGGATGTCTGCGCCGCCTATGTCGCCTGCATCGCCAGACGCGACGTTCTGGTGCCGGGCACGATCCTGAACCTGTCCTCGGGCCAGGCGCGCCGGGTGGGCGACGTGCTGGCAGGCATGGCCACCCTTGCGGGCGTCGACATCACGATCAAGGTGGATGCCTCCCGGGTGCGGGCCACGGATATTCGTTTGGCCTGCGGGGATGCGACGAGAGC
>CAXTXZ010000496.1:0-3474 GCA_964248015.1 uncultured Rhodopila sp.
GCCGACAAGCCCTGGATCTGCGTGCTCGACAAGGACGAGACCTGAGCCGTGGTCAATGCCCCCGCTTCGCCCGTGGTCAGCCCGGCCAGCTGCGTCAAGGTTAGCGCGGCAAAATTCGTTGTTGTGACCGAGGCGATGTTGCTGCCCAGGCCGGCAATGGCCGCGATGCCCAGGGCTTTTACCTGGGTAGTCGTCATTATGCTCACTTGGCTGGTGGTCAGCGCCGCCGCTTCAGCCGCGTTCAAGCCAGCCAGCGCCATAGGCGTTAGCGCGGTGAAATTGGCTGCTGTCACTGCTGCGATGTTGGTTGTGCCTAATGCCGCGACCTGAGCAGCGGTGAGAGCTGCCAATTGCGCGGCGCTCAGCCCGCTGACATCCGCTGTTGATAACGCAGCAATGGTGGCCGCCGGCAGGCCTGCAATTTGAGCCGGCGTAAGTGAGGTGACGGAGGAGGACATGGCGATTGAATCCTAAAAGGCACTGGCTTGCGGCGCCATTTTGTCGCCTCCCGGAAACCACCGGCACGGTCTGAATAAGGGGAAAAAGCTAAGAAAATCTTAATGACCCACGCAAATTCATGGCTGAAGGCCACGCAGGAACCGCGGCTAGCCAAGGTTCATTGCCATCGAAATACAGTGGTCCGGAAATTTGCAAATTCGTTAAGGTTTTGTAAAGGTCTCCGGCGGTAACACGGTGCATTCGCTGGGGACTGCCGCATGCTGAAGCATCGATGCCGCACGGGACACAGGATCGGGCCGTCATCCCTGAGGCTGAAGTGAGGCGGGCCCTGATCACCGGGATCACCGGGCAGGATGGCTCTTATTTAAGCGAACTGTTGCTTGGCAAAGGGTATGAAGTCCACGGCGTTGTCCGGCGCGCAAGCTCGTTCAACACAGGACGGATAGAACATATGTACAGGGATCGGCACGACCCGATCCCTGGCATTCAACTGCATTACGGCGACCTGGCCGATGGAACCGCCCTGCGCCGCGTGCTGGAAGCCGTAATGCCGGACGAGATTTACAACCTCGGCGCCCAAAGCCATGTGAAGGTCTCGTTCGAGGTTCCAGAGTACACGGCCGAGGTCGTCGCCACCGGCGCCCTCCGGCTGCTGGAGGCGGTGCGTGATTATGTCTCCCGCTGCGCCGTCAACGTGCGGGTCTATCAGGCCGGCTCATCAGAGATGTATGGCGCCACGCCGGCGCCGCAAAACGAACAGACGCCGTTCCATCCTCGCAGCCCCTATGCCGTCAGCAAGATCGCGGCGCATTGGTATGCCGTCAACTATCGTGAGGCGCACGGCTTGTTCGTGGCCAACGGCATTTTGTTCAACCACGAAAGCCCCCGCAGGGGCGAAACGTTTGTGACCCGCAAGATCACCCGTGCGGCGGGACGGATCAAGGAGGGCCTGCAGGACAAGCTTTACCTTGGCAACCTTGATGCCAGGCGCGACTGGGGTTTTGCCGGCGACTACGTCGAGGCGATGTGGCGCATGCTGCAGCAGGACAAACCCGACGACTACGTTGTCGCCACCGGCAAGAGCCACACCGTGGCGGAATTCCTGGACATCGCTTTCAGCCTTCTTGGGCTTGACTGGCACGAACACGTGAAATTCGATCCAAAATACCTGCGGCCCAGCGAGGTGGATGATCTTCAGGGCGATGCGACGAAAGCGCGCGATGTGCTCGGATGGCATCCCACGGTGGACTTTCCCGCCCTGGTGCGAATGATGGTCGAGGCGGATCATGAACTCGCACGCCAGGACCGCACACTGCGCAACGCGGGTCACGACAATCGCCTGCTGTGCGCGTCCAGCCACGGGTAACAGCCTTGGAGCCTCATCAACATAGCCTGTCCGCACGCGCGGCGGCAACAGTGCCCACAACCCGAAACCACCCTGGCGCCAACCGCATGTAGCTCCGCCTGATGAATGCCTGTCGGTTCTTATAAAGAATGACTTTGTCTGCGGCCCGCAAGCCCCAAACGCCAAGACTTCACGCATCACGTTGGAGGTTTCATGACATCGATATTTGAAGGGCTTTCACTGCTCACACCTTTCGATATCGACAAGCCAAAAATCCGCATCGGGCCGCAAACCGACGGCGGATACGTATTCGTCGATGACATGACGCCAGACCAAACCGTTGTAAGCTATGGCATTGGCGCAGAATGCCGTCTTGACCTTGAGTTCGCGCAGCGCGGGCATCGCGTCCTGATGTTTGACCACACGATCGCCGGCGTCGATCCGCGGCATCCGGGAATGCATTTCTTCCGCGAAGGCGTCGCTGGCCGTTCCAACGAGGCAGAGCATCTTTATTCGATCGCGGATCACCTGGTTCGCCACAGGGTCGAGGGCCAACGGCTCATCCTGAAGATGGACGTCGAAGGCTCGGAGTTCGATGCCCTCATTTCCACGCCGGAAGATGTGCTGTTGCGTTTTGAACAGATGGTCATGGAGGTTCATTACCTGCATCTTCTGGGGGATCCAGGCTATCGGGCCATGTTCTGCCAACTGTTCCGCAAGCTTAATCGCCATTTCACGCTGTTTCATGTTCATGCGAACAACTTCGACGGCCCGGACAAATTCCATGTCGTCGGCGGCTTGCCAGTCCCTTGTTTGGTTGAGCTGTCTTACGTGCGCACGGCCCTGGTCAACCGCAGGCCCTCGCAAACCCTCTATCCCACATCACTGGATTTCCCCAATACTCCGCAGAAGGACAAGCTGCTTTGGGGCTTTCCATTCTTGCCCAACACCCTTCATCACGACGTTTTTGCATTTTGCGCTGATCGTGTTGAAAGAAGTGCCTAGTTTGAACACACTATCGTAATGCTTCGAACGGGAACATTTGTCAGAAGTATTTATTCTGCAACAATACGCCTTGCTCTTTAACATCTCCTAACGTCTCTCTGCGTTCGCCGCGCACCAACGGGAGTCAGTATGTCAACAGAAGAATTATCCCTGGCCGGCCGGCGCGTCTGGGTTGCCGGGCACCGCGGCATGGCGGGAGCCGCCCTGATGCGCGCCCTGACGCGAGAGGACGCCTTGCTGCTGACCGTGACCCGCAATGAGTTGGACTTGCGGCGGCAAGCTGAAACCGAAGCCTGGATGCGGCGTCACCGCCCGGAGTTCATCTTCATGGCCGCCGCCCGGGTAGGCGGCATCCTGGCCAACGACAGCTATCCCGGGCAGTTCCTGTACGACAACATGCAGATCCAGTCCAACATCATCGAAGCTGCCCGCCTCGCAGGCGTCCAGAAGACCATGCTGCTCGGCTCGTCCTGCATCTACCCCCGCCTGGCGCCGCAGCCGATCACCGAGGCCAGCCTGCTGACCGGCCCACTGGAGGAAACCAATCAGTGGTACGCGGTGGCCAAGATCGCTGGCATCAAGCTCGCGCAGGCGTACCGGCGGCAATACGGCATGAACATAGTCACGGTCATGCCGACCAATCTTTATGGCCCCAATGACGAGTA
>CAXTXZ010000497.1:0-3474 GCA_964248015.1 uncultured Rhodopila sp.
GAAGTTCGTCGCATCTTGCGGCGAACGCAGGGGATAAGCAGGCCACTGAAAACAAGGCGCCAGGGTCCTTGTTCCGGAGGCCGCCCGTCATGCCGAACCCCGAACCAGGACCCTGGCGCCGTCACCTGACCTGCCGGAACCAGTCCATGAACACGGGGCCTTCGCACGACCGCCGCCACCGGATGCTCGCGGGCCAAATCGCGGCGCGCCGCGCGCCGGGGCAGCCGCCGGCCAAGGGATTGTGGGCCGCGCTGGGGCCAGGATTGATCACCGGCGCTTCCGACGACGACCCAAGCGGCATCGCCACCTATTCGCAGGCCGGCGCGCAGTTCGGCTTTGCGATGTGCTGGGTCATGCTGTGGATCTACCCCCTGATGACCGCGATCCAGGAAATCAGCGCGCGCATCGGCCGGGTCACCGGGCAAGGCATCGCCGGCAACATCCGCGCCCATTACTCGAAATCCCTGCTGCGCGTGATCGTGGCCCTGCTGCTGGTCGCCAACATCATCAACCTTGGCGCGGACCTCGGCGCCATGGCCGACGCGCTGGCCCTGCTGATCGGCGGACCTGGGCGCCTGTACGTCTTCGGCTTCGCCATCGGATGCGCCGCGCTGGAAACCTTCCTGCGTTACGAACGCTACGTCGGCCTGCTGAAATGGAGTTCAGCCTTCCTGCTGGCCTATGTCGCGACCGCGCTGGCGGTGGACACGCCCTGGGGCCAGGTCGCCCGCGACATGGTCATCCCGACCTTCCGCCTCGACACCCGCTACGTCGTCGCCATCGTCGCGGTGCTCGGCACCACCATCACCCCGTACTGCTTCTTCTGGCAATCCTCGCAGGAGGCCGAGGACGAGCGCATCAATCCCCTCGGCCAGCCGCTGCTCGACGCGCCGGAGCAAGCCCTCGTCCAGATCGGCCGCATCCGGTTGGATACCTACGTGGGAATGGGGTACTCCAACCTGGTCAGCCTGTTCATCATCATCACCACGGCGGCAACCCTGCACGCGCACGGCGTCACCAACATCGAAACCTCGGCGCAGGCGGCCGAGGCGCTGCGGCCGATCGCCGGCGCGTTCACCTTCGCGCTGTTCGCCGCCGGGATCATCGGCATCGGCCTGCTGGCGGTTCCGGTGCTGGCGGGGTCCTGCGCCTACGCGGTGGGCGAGGCGCTCGATTGGCCGACTGGCCTGGCGCGCCTGCCGCTGGACGCGCGGGCCTTCTACGCCACGATCGTCGTGTCCACGCTGATCGGCGCCGCCATCAACTTCATCGGCCTCGATCCGGTCAAGGCGCTGTTCTGGTCGGCGGTGATCAACGGGGTGATCGCCGTGCCGCTGATGGCGGTGATCATGGTCATGGCGATGCAGCCCAAGGTGATGGGGCGGTTCACGCTGCCGCCTTGCCTGTGCGCGATGGGCTGGCTCTGCACGGCGGTGATGGCCGCGGCCGTCGGGATCATGTTCGCGACGTGGTAGCCCCAAGCAGCGTCACGCCACCAGCGTCCGGGCGATCGCGATGATGCGGTGCGCCTCGGACCACAGCCCGTACGGCTCCAGCGCATCCAGCGGCGCCCAGGCGACGGCCGCCACGTCGGACGCCGCCACCGGCTCGCCAGAGGTCCATCGCGCGGCGAAGTCCAGGATCGTGTAGTGGAACTGCACCCGTCCGTCCGCGTCGTGCCGGATCGTGTCAACATAGGCGCAGAAATGCAGGTCGCCCACGGCCAGCCCGCATTCCTCCATCAGCTCGCGCCTGGCCGCCGCCTCGCAGGTTTCGCCAACCTCCTGCGCGCCGCCCGGCAAGGTCCAGGCGCCGAGGTTCGGCGGCTTGCCGCGCTGGCACAGCAGCACCTGATCGCCATCAGCGCCGGCCTTGATGACCACGATGCCGATGCCGACGATGGGCCTGGCGGGATAGGCGCGGCCTGTCACTTCTGCGCCGCGTCCGCCGCCGCCGGCTCCGCCTTCTTGAGGTCATCCATCGTCGGCGCCAGCGCTTTCTCCTTCCAGGCCCCAAGCTGATAGGACCAGCCGGCGACGCGCTCGTTCAGCTTGCCTGCTTCCGGGTTGGTTCCCGTGGCCGCGAAGCGCGCCCAAAGATCCTTGTCAACGTGGAACACCCTGGCCGTCACCGCAAGCCCATCCGTCGTGGTGAACACCGCATGCCCGGCTTCGCTGGCCGACAGGTCGGCGTCGGCCTTGACCGCCTGGAACGTCAGCGTCTCCAGCCCTCGGGCGACATCGTCCACCTTGTAGTCCTCCAGGGGCGGATGCTCCGCCGGCCGGAGCAGCGCGAACTTGCCATCCGCGCGGCCGAACACCAGCGCCTGGTCGCCGACATCGACCGAGGCGATCCGGTCATGCGCGATGCTCATCACGTCGCGGTTGAGCCACAGCGTCGGGTCGGCGTCCACCTGAAGGCTGCCCTCGGCCAGCCAGGAGGTGTTCTCATCCGGCCGGCGGACATAGACGTCCTCGGGGACGTTGGCCTGGCTGCGCACCCGCCGGTGCCCGACGATCACCGCCAGGATCGGCTTCCCCGCCCGGTCCAGCACCCGCAGCAGGTCGGCCGACGAATCCGGGCGCGACGGGTCATCGACCCCGAGGCGGCTGAACGCGGCGGGGTCGCTGGTGCGCTGTTCCTTCAGCCGCAGTTCCGTCAGCCCCGTCAGCAGCCCGCGCAGCTTGGCCTCCTGCACCGGATAATCGTGCAGGGAGGCGACGCCCCAGGCGCCATCCGGGCGTTTTTCGATGACGGTCTGCTTGCCCTGGTGGGTGATCTCCAGCTTCGCCGCGTCCGCCAGCCGGGGCGTCAGGTTCGGGAACATCAGGCCGCCGCCGTCAACCGCCAACTGTTCGCTCGGCGTCGTCGCCGTGCCAAAGTACCAGCCGCCGGCCAGGGCGGCGACGCCCAGCGCCGCCAGCAGGGCGACCGTGCCAGCCTTCATGCCCTGGCCCTCGCTCGGCGCCGGCGCTGCACAAGGCCCATGCCGACCGCCAGCACGGTGAGCAGGGCCGGCACCAGGACGATGGTGAAGATCCGCATCGCGTCGCCCAGCCGGTTGATGTCGCGGTTAAGCTCCAGTTGCACCGCGCGCAGCTTCTGCCGGGTTTGCAGCACGTCCTGCCGAGCGGCGTCGATCGCGGCGCGCTGGTCGGGGGTGATGACGGCGTTGGGCTTGGCCTTGTCCGAGGCGTCGCCGCCGCCCGAGCGGAGCGCGCGCAGTTGCTTCTCCACGTCGTCCAGGTGCTGCTGCAACGCCTGCTGCGTCTGGCGGAACTGCGCCTCGGCGTCGCTTTGCATCCGGGTCACCAGGGTGAACGGGCGGTTGGTGTCGCCGCGCGAGCGCAGGCCGATCAGCGCGTCGCTGCCGGCGAGCGTGCCGACCAGGTTGGCCACGAACGGACCCTTGTCGGCGAACGCCGTCGCGGTCTGCTGGGCGGAGCAGTCCGCGCCCCGGACCCAGGCGCGGTC
>CAXTXZ010000498.1:0-3474 GCA_964248015.1 uncultured Rhodopila sp.
CAGCATGGTTTCTTGCGCCAGTTCCTCAGCCGTCGCCGCGCTGACGCCCCACTGCATCATCCAGGCCTTCACCCGCGGCGCGTAATAACGGAACAGCAAGGCGAACGCGTTGCGGTCGCGACGTTGCGCCACCGCTATTATGAGAGAAACATGATCTTTTGGCTGAGGTGGGGCATCAGTCATCTGTCCGGCGAATATACGGTGGCGCAACGGAAGCGCCACCCCACCCATTCGGATGGCGGGGCGATGGCATGAAACCCAGCCGAACGCTGGGGCAAGGATGGAAGCGTGCGCATTCACGAACCCTCTTACGCCGTGACCGAGATGGCGGATCACGGCAAGAACTCGGTAAATCAGCCACTACATGGCCGTAACCCGTACGTGAGCGGATTAAGTCACCGCAAATTGTCCCTCAAGCAGTTATAGTTCATTAAATTGATTGCTTGGCTCAATCAGATGGCTTGATTGCCCTTATGCCGGTTGTATTCCGTCACACGGCTTCGTGTGGCGTCATCACGACCGTGATCGATCACCTTGCGGCGTGCAAGCCGCCCGTGCTGTCCCGCACAAACCCGTCTGCCTGCCAATAATCCGGACCGACCGGGACTTTTCCATAGCCTCCTGGAATGTCGATCACGTAGGTCGGCCACGCCAGGCCCGTGACGCGGCCACGGAGGGCTTCGAGCAACGCCCGGCCTTGCTCGATGGGAACGTGAAACCGGGCGGTGCCAGGGGCGGGGTCCAGGTGGTGCAGGTAATAGGGCTTCACCCGGACGGCGATCATGGCCCTGAACAGCGCCTCCAGCGCGTTGGCGCTGTCGTTCACGCCGCGCAGCAGGATCGACTGGCCCAGCACCGGTATGCCCGACATTCGCACCCGCCGCAGCGCGGCGGCGGCCTCGGGCGTGAACTCGCTGGCATGATTGGCATGCACCACCATCCATAGCGACCTGTCGCTGTCCATGGCCGCCGCCAGCGCGTCGGTCAGCCGAGCCGGATCGGCCACCGGAACGCGGGTGTGGACGCGGATTGCCTGGACATGCGCCATGCCGGAGAGGGTCGCGATGATCGTGGCCAGCCGCCGGGGCGACAGCATCAAGGGGTCTCCGCCGGTCAGGATGATCTCGGTGACCTTGGGATGGCTGGCGAACCAGGCGTAGGCGGCGGACAGCTCGGCGTCGGTCAGCACGCCGCCGTCCGGCCCGACATGCTCGCGCCGGAAGCAGAAGCGGCAATACACCGGGCAGACCAGCAGGGGCTTCAGCAAGGCGCGGTCGGGGTAGCGATGCACCACGCCCTTGACGGGCGACAGCGCCTCGTCGCCGACGGGATCGGCGCGTTCGAACGGGGCGGTGACCAGTTCCGCGGGATGGGGCACGAACTGCCGGCCGATCGGGTCGTCCGGCCGCGCGATCAAAGCGCGCATCGCCGGAGAGATGGCAACGGCGTAGCGCGCCTCGGTCGCCGCCACGGCTGGCAGGTCGGCGGGCTGGATCAGTCCCGCCGCCAGCAGCGCGTTGGCGTCCCGCAGCGTCAGGTTTTCGCCAGGACGCAGCCGAGCGTTTCCTGAGGCTGGAACGCCTTGTCCTGGGGAATTGTTGTCAGCAGTTTGAACTGGTCCCATGGCCCCTTCGACTCAGCCGGTGATTTCGTCTGCCACACCCGGTTGGCGTGGATGTGCTTGCCGTCCGCGCGCACCAGGCCGGTTCCATACAACGGATCGGCCACCGGCATGGCCTTCATCTGCTCCACCGCCGCCCGGCTGCTGGCCTTGGCCTTGTCAATGCCCATCGCGGCGGCTGCCTTCAGGTAGTGCCAAACCGCCGAATAGCATCCGGCGTGGAAGTAGTTCGGCAGCGCATTGTGGTAGCGCGGGGCGAAGCGGGCCGCGAAGGCGCGGGCGTCGTCGTTCATGTCCCAGTAGAACGGCATGGCGCCGATGATGCCCTGGGCTGATTCCAGGCCGACGGAGCGGGCGATGTAGTCCTGGTAGACCAGGGCGGCGATCTTCACGCCCGCCTGCGGCAGGCCGAACTCGTGCGCCTGCTTGACGCAGTTGGTGGTGTCGTCGCCGGCGTTGGCCAGGCACAGCACCTTTGCCCCGCTGCCCTGCGCCTGGAGGATGTACGACGAGAAGTCGGTCGTGCCGGGGAACGGGTAGGCCACCATGCCGGCGATCTTGCCGCCCAGTTGCTCGACAATCGCCGCGGTGTCCTTCACCATGGTGTGGCCCGAGACATAGTCGGGCTTGATGAAGAACCACGTGTCGCCGCCGGCCTCGACCACGCCGCGGGTGATGGCGTTGGCGTTGCCCCACAGGTCGTAGGTCCACTGGACTTGGTTCGGCGTGCAGTACTTGCCGGTCAGGTCGGGGATGCCGGCGGAGGTGAAGACGACGACCTTGTCCTTTTCCCGCGCGACCTGGCCGACGGCGATCGCCACGGCGGATTGCGGGATGTCGAAGATCGCGTCAACGCCGTCGAGGTCGTACCAGCGGCGCGCGATGGAGGCGCCGACGTCGGGTTTCAGCAGCATGTCGCCTTGCAGGACCTCGACGGCGATCTCGGGGTGGAGCTTCATGAAATCCTCGGCGGCGATTTGCGCGGCGAGGAAATCGCCGGGGCCGGAGGCTTCGGCATACTGGCCGGACATGTCGGACAGGACGCCGACGCGGATCGTCCCCGCCGGGGCTTGCGGCGTGGCAGGGGCTTGCGCCGCGTTGGCCCGGCTGATTGGCCGCCCGGCGGTCAGGGCGGCCGTCAAGGCGACGGCGCGCACCAGGCTTCGGCGGCGGATCAGCATGGATGTCTCCCGATCATGGTGTTTGCCGATCGCTTTGGCGGTCCGGCCGAGCGCTGTCAACTGACCGCGCAGGGGCGCGGCAAGAGCGCGCGGCGGCTGATTGCACTGCGTCCATGTGGCGCCGCCGCCCGCAACCGCTCGGAGGTTGGCGCGTTGGCCCCTTGCTGACGCGTCGCTCGGGCATCCCTGACCGGCGTGCCTGCCGCGTGAGCGCGCAACCCCAAAAAGGTGTCACATGCCATCATCAAAAAGCCTGAAAGACGTCTACATCGAGGAAATGCGTGACCTCTGGTCCGCGAACGACCAGATGCAACGCCTGATGACAACCATGAGCCAGAAAGCGACCGAAGGGAAGCTGAAGTCCTTGCTGGAACAATCGGTCAGCGGCATCGCCAAGCACACCGAGACCCTGAAGTCCG
Organism: uncultured Rhodopila sp.; assembly: GCA_964248015.1. Lineage (GTDB taxonomy): Bacteria > Pseudomonadota > Alphaproteobacteria > Acetobacterales > Acetobacteraceae > Rhodopila. The sequence continues at coordinate 3,222 of CAXTXZ010000498.1, forward strand.
TGCTGGAAGCGCAGGGCGGCAGCGTCGGCAAGGATCACTGCCGGGGCATGGAGGGCATCGTCGAGGAGGCGAAGAAACATGCCCTGGAATCCGACCTGGAGGGTTCGCTGCGTGACCTGGTGATCATCAGCCAGTATCAGCGCATGTCGCATTACGGTTTGGCCGGGTTCGGCACCGCGGCGGCTTACGCCCAGGCGCTGGGCCTCAAGGATGACGTGACGAAGCTGAAGTCCATTGTCAGCGACATCTACAA
>CAXTXZ010000499.1:0-3469 GCA_964248015.1 uncultured Rhodopila sp.
GGCGTGTCGATCTCGTTCGGGCTGCTCGACATCGTCAACATCGCCCATCCGGCGTTCATCATCCTGGGTTCCTACACGGCGTACATCGCGAACAGCGTGTTCGGGTTCGATCCGATCCTGGCGAGCGTCGTCCTGCTGCCGGCGTTCTACGTCCTGGGTGTCGCGATCTATCACGTCTACGACGTTTCGTTCGAGCGCAGGGGCGACGCGGCGATACGCGGCCTGGCGTTCTTCTTCGGCATCCTGTTCATCACCGAAGTGGCGCTGGTGCTGGGGTTCGGCGTCGATTACCGGCTGGTGGACGCGCCCTACATCGGCCCGACGCTGCGTTTCGGCATCATCGACCTGCCGCTGCGGCTTGTCGTGCCCTGCGCCGTGTCCTTCGCGATGATCGGCGGGCTGCAACTGTTCATGTCGCGCAGCTTCACCGGCCGGGCGATCCAGGCGGTGGCGCAGGACCCCCTGGCGCTGCGCCTGATGGCCGCCGACCCGAGCCGGATCAAGCGCATCGCCTTCGGGCTGTCGATCGCCACCACGTCGGTCGCCGGCGCCATCCTGATCGTCATCCAGCCGGTCGAGCCGTCCATCGCGCGCGACTACATCGGCCGGATCTTCGCGATCTGCGTCATGGGCGGGCTGGGAAGCTTTCCCGGCACGGTGGCCGCGGCGATGATATTGGGCGTCGTCGAGAGCTTCACCTCGACGTTCCAAGGCCCGTCCTGGTCGCCGGCCGTCGCCTTCGGCTTCCTGCTGATCACCCTGGCGGTTCGGCCGGCGGGCCTGTTCGGCCGCCCGTGATGCGGAACGCCCGCTTCACCCTGCTCGCCCTGGCGGCGGCGGCCGTGGTCTTCGGCTCGGCCCGCCTGATCAACAATTCCTATGTGTTTTTCGCCGGGTACGTGGTCTTGCAGTACATCGTGCTGTCGACGGCGTGGAACATCCTGGGCGGCTACACCGGCTACGTGAACTTCGGCACGGCGGCGTTCTTCGCGTTGGGGGCGTACTGCACCGTGCTGCTGCAAAAGGCGTTGCCGCTGTCGCCGCCGCTGCCGTTGCCGGCGATGATGCTGGCGGGGGGCTGGTGTCAGGCGTCGTCGGGCTTGGCATGGGCTACCTGACCCTGCGGCTGAGGGGCACGTTCTTTTCCATCGCCACGCTGGCCATGGCGGTTGTCGCGCAGACGCTGATCACCAACTGGGAGTTCGTCGGCGGGTCGCGCGGCGCCTACATCATCAGGCCGGCGGATTCGCCGGTCCTTGGCGGCGACTACATCGAGTACCTTTTCCTTGTCATGCTGCTTCTCGCGGTCGTCGCCCTGTCGACGGCGCGGGCGATCGAGCATTCCCGGCTGGGCTTCGGGTTCTCCGCCATCCGGGATGACGAGGCGGCGGCCGAGGCGTCCGGCGTGCCGACCTTGCGGCTGAAGCTGGTCGCGACGGCGCTGTCGGGCGGTTTCATGGGCATGGCGGGCGCGCCGCTGCCGTTCTATGTCACCTACCTTGATCCCGCCTCGGCCTTCAGCCTGAGCTATGCCGTCAACACCATCGCCATGCCTCTGGTCGGCGGCACCTCTGCTTGGTTCGGCCCGCTGATCGGCGCCGTGCTGCTTGGCACGCTGCAACAGGTGGCGACGGTGACGATTTCCTCGGCGCTGTCGCTGCTGATCGTCGGCGTGCTGCTGGTCGCCTTCGTGATCGCCGCGCCGCGCGGCATCATCGGGTGGTTCCGGCGATGAGCGGGCCGTTGCTGGCAGTGACCGGGCTGGGGAAGCGGTTTGGCGGCTTTGTCGCGTTGTCGGACGTGAACCTGGAGGTCGCGGCGGGACAGCGCCTGGGGCTGATCGGCCCGAACGGGTCGGGCAAGAGCACGCTGGTCAACTGCCTGTGCGGCACGCTGCGCAACGACACCGGGCGGGTGGCGTTCGACGGGCATGCGCTGGACGGGCTGAAGGCGCACCAGCGCACCCGGCTGGGGATGGCCCGCTCCTTCCAATTGCCGCGGCCGTTCCCGACGCTGACGTTGGCCGAGAACGTGCGCGTGCCGATCCTATATGGGGCTCAGGCGCGCGGGCGGACGGGCGCGGACCCGAGGGAAAGGTGCCACGAACTGCTCGACATGGTCGGCCTGTTGCCGAAGGCCGGGCGCCGGCCGGCGGACCTGACGCAGATCGAGATGCGCAAGCTGGAACTGGCCCGCGCGATGGCCTCGGAGCCCCGGCTGCTGATCGCCGACGAGGCGATGGCGGGGCTGTCGCACGGGGAGGTGGACGATATCCTGGCGCTGCTGCTCAGGCTCAACGGCCAGGGCGTCACGATCATCATGATCGAGCACATCATGCGGGCGGTGCTGTCGTTCTCGCAGCGGCTGGTGGTGCTGGTGGCGGGGCGCAAGATCGCCGACGGGTTGCCCGCCGAGGTGATACGCCAGCCTGATGTCGTGGCGGCCTATCTTGGCAGCTAGCCTCGCCATCTCGGGCCTGGAGGCCGGTTACGGCGCGGTGCGCGTCCTGCACGGCGTGTCGGTGTCGGTGGCGGATGGCGAGATCGTCGCGCTGCTGGGGACGAACGGCAACGGCAAGTCCACGCTGATGAAGTGCGTCATGGGGATCGTGCGGCCGAGTGGCGGGTCGATCAGCGTGACGATCGATGGCGCAAGGCATGAACTGGTCGGGATGGCGACCGAGGCGATCGTTGACCTGGGGATCGGGTTCGTGCCGGAGGGGCGCAGGCTGTTCCCCCGCCTGACGGTGACCGAGAACCTGCTGATGGGCGCGTTCCGCAAGACCGCGCGTCCGGCGATCCATGACAACCTGGCGTTCTGCTTCGACGTGTTCCCCCGATTGGCGGAGCGGCGCAAGCAGTTGGCCGGCTCCATGAGCGGGGGGGAGCAGCAGATGCTGGCGTTGGGGCGGGCGCTGATGTCGTCGCCCCGGCTGCTGCTGATCGACGAGCCGTCGGTCGGGCTGGCGCCGCTGCTGGTCGCGCGCACGATCGACAAGATCAAGGAACTGAAGGACGGGTTCCAGCTCGCGGTGCTGATGGCGGAGCAGAATTTCACCCAGGCGATCCGCATCGCCAACCGGGGGTATGTCATCGTGCATGGGCAGATCGTGTTCGAGGGCCGATCAGCGGATGAGTTGAACAACAACGAGCTGATCAGGCAGTTCTATCTCGGGGAATGAGCGTGCGGTGCGGTCAGGCGGCCTGATCAAGCGCAGCTTCTCAATGGCGGGGCATCGCACCAGCGTCGCGCTGGAGGCGGAGTTCTGGGCGGTCCTGCTGCGCATGGCGCAACGGCGCGGGCAGAGCCTGTCGGCGCTGGTGGCGGCGGCGGACGCGGCCCGGACGCCGGACCAGCCCTTGGCCTCGGCGTTGCGGGTGATGGCGCTGGAGGGCGCGGGGCAGGTTGAACCGGGCTAGAGCATTTTCACGTTGACTGGAAATAACCTGAATGGCGGAGGTAGTTGGCG
>CAXTXZ010000500.1:0-3466 GCA_964248015.1 uncultured Rhodopila sp.
CAGTTGAAGCCAGGCTTTGGTCAAACCGTCAAAACCACTGTGACGAGGTACTAGTCCATATTTCGCGAGCAATTTCATCAGCCTAAGATCGCTTCGCGATTACGGTCAGGCTGATATTGCTCTAGACAAGCGGCAGCAGGGCGGTGGCGAAGAAGTCAGTCGCTCGGCGCACGCGCGCCGGCACGAAACGACGCCGCGGCCAGACCAGGCTGATGTCCCTGGCCTCTTTCACGTAGTCGTCGAGAACCGTGATCACGTCCGGAAGCCGAAGTTCGTCGGCCAGGGCGATCCTGGCGAACATGCCGATCCCGACACCGGCCAGAACCCCGGCCCGCAGCGTTTCGATGCTGTTGGACGAAAGGTTGCCCCGGACAGGCACGCTGAACCGGCCTTGCGGCCCGACAAAGGGCCAATTCCCTGCCTCCGACTCCCCGCCGTACACGAGGCAATTGTGATCAACAAGATCAGCGGGGGTTTTCGGCATGCCGCACCGCTCGAAGTAGCGGCGGGACCCGGCGCACACGAGAGGCGTGCTGCCCACGCGCCTGACCACCGCGTCGGGTTCGTCCACGGGACCCCCGCGTATCGCGAGATCAATCCGATCCTCCAGCATGTCCCGCACGAAGTCGGAGAGGACAAGATCCACCTGAAGGCCGGGATTGAGCGATAAAAGCTGGGGTATGAGCGGCAGGATGTGAAGGCGGCCGAGAGTGGAGGGCACGGCGATCCTTATCAGGCCCGAAACGCCGAGATTGCTGCTTGCCAGTTCGCTGTCGGCTTCATTCATCTCGTCGATCAGCGGCTTTGTCTGGTCATAGTATCCCTGCCCCTGGTCGGTCAGGGTCACGCTGCGCGTCCCCCGGTTGAACAACACGACGCCGAGGCGTCTCTCCAGCGCCCCGACGGCCTTGCTGACAGCGGGCTGCGACTCGCCGGTTCTCCGCGCGGCGGCGGAAAAGCCACCCGCTTCAACCACGGCAATGAAGGCGGTCAGTTGGCGAAACCGATCCATCCCATTCCCCAACGGAATTGGCCCTATGCCTCCATAGGTCATTATCATCGATTTCGACATACCTTAAATCCGGCGCGTCAGATTGTCAGGCGAGCGGGTCGAGGCCATGAACATCCAGCTTGGGGCTGCAAGGCCGTTGCCACCGGGTCCGCAGCGGATATCGGCCGACCGGCGGCGGAAGGGCTGGCTCGTGCCGGCGCTTCGGTTCGCGGCCTGTTCGGAGCAGGCGCCAGGAACCATCGGCACGGCGTTGTGCGTCGATGGCGGCGCGCTTCGGTCGATCGCCGAACCGAGGCTCGTGACGCACGGCCTTCCACACGTCGCGCGTCGGCCGCCTCAAGGCGCGTTCGCCCGCTTCCCCCGCAACAAACACCCATGAGGCCAATCATGCCGACGTTGCTCGCCATTGAAGCCAGTCCGCGTTTCGACCGCTCCACCTCGCGCAAGCTGGCGGCGGTGTTCGTCGAGACATGGAAGGCCGCCAACCCAGGCGGACCCGTGATCGTCCGGGACCTGGCCAAGACCAACCTTCCGTTCGTCGACCTGCCCTGGATCGGCGGGGCTTCCGCCCCGCCGGAAACTCACTCGCCGGAAAGCGCGGCAGCGATCAAGGTCTCGGACGATCTCGTCGCCGAGTTGAAGGCGGCCGATCGCATCGTCATCGGCACGCCGATGTACAACTTCGCCATTCCCGCCGTGTTGAAGGCCTACATCGACCACATCGTCCGCGTCGGCGTCACGGTGTCGGCCGACAACAAGGGGCTTCTGACGGGCAAGTCCGCCGACGTCATCCTCGCGAGCGGCGGCGACTTCTCGCCCGGCTCGCCGGTGGAAAAATACAACCAGGCGAGCGGCTATCTCCGCCAGGTTCTCGCCTGGATCGGCATCACCGATGTCGGCATCATCCTCGCCGGCCGCGCGCTTGCCGGCGCCCAGGGGGAAACCGCGGTGCAACGGCTTGGGGACGCCGTGGCGGCGGCGGCCGTGCGGGAACCCGCGGCCAGCGCTTGGGCTGCATCGGGCTGACAGGACCAAGGGCACTCCCGCCAGCATCCCGTGAAGCGGATTGGGGACACGGCATGGCATGCAGCATCATCGGAACCGGCAACGTCGGGAAGACCCTCGCCGCGGCCTTCGCGAAAGCCGGGACGGACGTCGCCCTCGCGAACGCCAGGGGGCAGGCGGCCGTCGAGCCGGTTGCCAGGGGCGTCGGGCGCCCGGTCGCGGCACCGTCGCTGGCCGCGGCGCTGCGGGCGGACATCATCTTCATCGCCGTGCCGTTCCTCAACTTCAAGGATGTCGGGTCCGCGAGGCGCGATTGGAGCGGCAAGATCGTGATCGACGTGACCAACGCCTTCATGTTGCCAGCCGAAGCGCAAGAAGCCGAGTTGAACGGGCGCCTGTCGTCGGAGGCCAACGCCCAGCGCGTGCCTGGCGCGAGGCTGGCGAAGGCCTTCAACCAGCTTCGCTGGCAGGACCTCCTGCATCCTGTTCCCGCCGGCGGAAGCCGCGTCGTTTTCATCGCCGGCGACCATGAGGACGCGAGCGCGACGGTCGCCGACCTGGCCGAGAAGCTGGGGTTCGCCCCGATCAACCTTGGGAAGATCACGGAAGGCGGCCGGCTGATCCAAGCGCCGAATGCACTGGTGTTCCAGGATCTCATCAAGTTCAGGAAGGATTGAGCAGGCTCGGCCGCCATTGGCCGCCTGGACACAGCTCATGAAAGGAGTCCACCGGTGCGCATTGGCTTCATAGGCGCGGGCAATGTCGGCAAGACCATTGCCCGCCACCTCATCGCCGCCGGCCATCAGGTCGTCATGTCGAATTCCCGGGGTCCCGAATGGCTGCGGGATGTTGTCGAGGAACTCGGGCCAGCGGCCAAGGCCGGCGCCCGGGAAGAAGCCGCCCGGTGCGGCCTTGTGATCCTGTGCGTGAATTGGCGGCACGCGCAGGAGGCCCTGAAGGGCATCGCCTGGAGCGGGCAGATCCTTGTCGATGCCACCAACGCCCATGTCGATGAGCCGCCCGACATCAGCCTTGCCGGCGTGACCAGGTCGCGTGCCGCGTTGATGAGGACAGGCCGGACCTCGAGCGAGCTGGTGGCGGAGTGGGCGGCCGGCGCGCGGGTGGTGAAGTCGATCAGCAACATGCCGATGGCGTGGATCGACGACTTCAGCGAGAACAAGCCCAGGACGGTCATCTTCGCATCGGGCGATGACGCGGAGTCGAAGCGCGTGGTCATCGACCTTCTCAACGGCGCGGGTTTCGCGGCGGTCGACCTGGGCTCGCTCCGCGAGGGCGGGGCGCTGCACGAAGTTGGCGCGCCGCTGTCGGGACTCGACCTGCGCCTGGTCCGGCGGCTTCGCTAGGCAAGCCTCTGGAGGTTTGCGCAATGACCCCCCGGCCCAGGTTGCGGATCATTGGCGTGATGGTTGGACAGGATGTTGGCCGTGT
>CAXTXZ010000501.1:0-2921 GCA_964248015.1 uncultured Rhodopila sp.
GCGTCCTGGCGATATCATCCAGCACATGCTGCGCTTGCTTTTCCATTTGAGCCGCGGCGGCTGTCTTGCGCTCCTCGAGCAATGTCTCGACGGCCTCCGCTGCCCTTTGCGCAAGCGTAAGGGCCGTCCGCGCATCGGCCGAGCGGGCCTCGGCCGCCGCTAGCGCCATGTTGAGGGTGCGGCGCTCTGATTGCGCCTGGTTCAGACGTGCCACGAACATATCCGAAAATGTCGCGTGCTCGGCTGATTTTCGCGCCGCCAGATGATCACGCCGAACCGATTCGTCCAGGGCGTTGACCTTGCCCTGCATGTCTGCCTCGGCCTTAAGGCACAGGGCAATGGCTTGGCGCGCCTGATCGACCGCGCGTTGCCGGATCGATAAAAGAAGCTGCAAAGCATCGCGCGCCATGTCTTAACGCCATTTCCTATCAAGCAAGTTCGCCTGCCGCTTTAGGCTTGGGCTGTATACGCATCATGTCGCGGCAGGTTGCCTCGAAAGTCTCAACTTCGGGTGGCAGAGGCGAGTCGGAGGATTGACAGGGTCATGCGCCTTGGGCGGCAAAGCTTCGTGCGATGGGGCCACATGCCGGGCTAATGCGTCACCGCCTGGCGAAGCCGCTCGAAAGAAGTTTCGAAATCGCACTGGTCTTCCTTGCCTTGGCGCAGGATGTTTTCGATGTTCGGGCCTAGGCGCAGCGCTTCATCCACTTTTGCGTCGCTGCCGACACGATAGGCGCCGAGCCGGACCATGTCGGCCATTTCGCTTTGCAATGAAAGGATTGCGCGCGCCCTTTGGACAAGCGCGGCCTGCTCTTCGTCCAGGCAGCCCAGGGCGAGGCGCGAGAGCGAGCGCAGCACGTCGATGGCGGGGTAGCGCCCGGCCTCGGCGATCTTGCGGTCCATGATGACATGGCCGTCCAGGATGCCGCGCACGGCGTCGGCGACCGGCTCGTTGTGGTCGTCGCCCTCGACCAGGACGGTGAACAGGCCGGTGATCTGGCCGGCTGAGCCATCCGGCCGCTGGATGCCCGGGCCGGCGCGCTCCAGCAGCCTGGGGAGTTCGGCGAAGACGCTGGGCGGATAGCCTCGGGTGGCTGGGGGTTCGCCGGTGGACAGGCCGATCTCGCGCAGGGCCAGGCAGAAGCGGGTGACGCTGTCCATCAGCAGCAGCACGGACTTGCCCTGGTCGCGGAAGTGCTCCGCGACCGTCATGGCGGCATAGGCGCACTGGCGGCGCATCAGGGGGGGCGAGTCGGAGGTGGCGACGATGACGACGGCGCGGGCGAGGCCGTCCTCGCCGAGGTCGTCCTCGATGAAGTCGCGGACTTCGCGGCCACGCTCGCCGCCCAGCGCCAGGACGACGATGTCGCAGGCGGTGCCGAGCGTGAACATGGAGAGGAGGGTGGACTTGCCGACGCCGGAGCCGGCGAAAAGGCCGAGACGCTGGCCCTCCCGGCAGGTGGCGAAGCAGTTGAGGGCGCGCACGCCGAGATCGATGCGCGGGCCGAGGCGGGCGCGCAGGGTGGCGTCGGGCGGGGCGATGCGCGTCGGGCGGCCGATCGGACCGCCGAACAGCGGCCCCTTGCTGTCGACCGGCGCGCCGAGGGGGTCGATCACCCGGCCAAGCCAGGATGACGCGACGTCCAGCATGGCGGCGTGCTTGTTGTGCAGGATGGCTTTGCAGCCGTGGGCCAGGCCTTCCAGCGGGGCGTAGGCCATGACTTGCAGGGCGCGATCGCCGAAGCCGATGGCCTCCGCCGGAATGATGCGTTGATCCCGTGTCAGCAGGTCCAGGCGATCACCGACGGCGGCCAGGCCGGTGAGGCCATCGACCTCGACAATCAGGCCCAAAAGATTGATGACTTTCCCTTCGGTTTGGGTTTGCGGGAAGCGGCGCAGGCGAGACCTGGCGGCATCCACGCGCGTGACGAGACTATTTAATGTCATTAGGATTAATTTGTCTAAAAAACATATACGTTCTTGCTATGGTCATGGTTTCATGCATGGAAACTGACTACATTCGTAGAAAATACACCAAGAGGTTGAAAATCTCATAGCCAATAACACGCGATAGTGATATAGGGTTGTTCAGCCTTATTTAAGGAATTAACCTTATGCGCGTCCTGCTGATTGAAGACGACCTGATTGCGGCTCGTGGCATCACATTAATGCTGAAGGCCGCGGGTGCTGTTGTTGACCAGACCGACAGCGGCGAAGACGCGCTGGAGCTGCTGAAACATTACGAATATGACATCGTGCTGCTGGATCTGGCGCTGCCCGATATCGAAGGTTTCGAAGTTGTCCGCCGGATGCGGATTTCCCGCAATGACACGCCGGTGCTGATCCTGTCGGGGATCACCCTGCCGCAAGCCCGGGTCAAGGCGCTGAGCCTGGGCGCTGACGACTTCATCACCAAGCCTTATGACAAGGCGGAACTGCTGGCCCGCATGCAGGCGATTGTCAGGCGCAGCAAGGGGTTCAGCCAGCCAACGGTTCGCCTGGGCCGCCTGGAGCTGAACCTGGACAGCCGGGAGGTCGCGATCGACGGCCGCGACGTTCACCTGACCGGAAAGGAATACTCGATCCTGGAGCTGCTGGTTTTGCGCAAGGGCATGGTGCTGACCAAGGAAGCGTTCCTGAACCATCTTTACGGCGGCATGGATGAGCCGGAGGTCAAGATCATCGACGTTTTCGTGTGCAAGCTGCGGAAAAAGCTGGCGCGGGCCGGGGCGGAAGGGATCATCGGCACGATCTGGGGCCGCGGCTACATGATCCGCGAACCCGCGGCGGCCGTGGAGACTTTCAACCCGGCGTTCGAGGCGCTGCGCATCCCGCGCTTGTCGCCGGCTGCCTAAAGCGAGAGGGCGTCAAGCCAGCGCTCCCGCCTGAAAGGCGCGTGGGCGACAGAGGCTGCGTCAGCC
>CAXTXZ010000501.1:2931-3455 GCA_964248015.1 uncultured Rhodopila sp.
GCCCGCCGGGAGTCCCGCGGGGGGCGGCGGGGGGGGGCGGGCGCGGGGTGGCGCCCCCCCGCGCTGATTTCCCGTTGGCTGAACATGGCGCAGTCGGGAGCGGGTCGCTATATCAGGCGGGATGAGAATCCCGTTTGTCAAAATGCATGGCTGTGGCAATGACTTCGTCATCTTTGACAGCCGCGCCCAGCCGCTTGACCTGACATCGGACGGGGTGGTGGCGCTGGCGGACCGTCGCACCGGGATCGGCTGCGATCAGCTTATCGTCATCGGGACGGGCCGGGCCGTTGACGCGTCCATGCGTATCCTCAACACGGACGGCACCGAGGCCGGCGCGTGCGGCAATGCCACGCGTTGCGTCGCCGACATCTTGATGCGGGAGAGCGGGCGGGATTCGGCCGTGATCCGCACGCAGGCCGGCGACCTGGCCGCCACCCGCCTGGGCAACGGGCTGATCGAGGTGGACATGGGGCCGGCGCTGCTGGGATGGCGCGACATTCCCCTCGCCCGGCCCATGGACACGC
>CAXTXZ010000502.1:0-3452 GCA_964248015.1 uncultured Rhodopila sp.
TGTCCTGGTCTTGCTCCGTCATGGTCTGCCGCCAGCGTTCGACAACGGATTGCGTCGCGCGGAACACGTCATAGTAGCCTGCCGTCCGATCATCCTGCGTGCTTTCCCCGAGAAACGCGGCTGTCTGCGGGTTCCAAGCCAAGCCGGCGAACGCGAACAAATCCTTTGCGGTGGCTTCCGGATCACGACACAAATCCTCGTAGATGACAATGCGCGCGTTGCGGAGGCCAGCCATTGAATGAACGGCTGGCTCGTTGAACGCGCGCCATGCCCAGGCATATTTGCCAGCGTCGGACAGTGCGTTGAACGAAGCTGTGTCCACGCCATGCCGCGATGCCCAAGCAGCGGCTTCCGGAAGCGACACCGGCAGGTCCGACTCGCCCGCATGCCCGGCGAAACGCTTGCTTGCCAAGCCCGCCATGAGCGAGGCAATCTGCCCGCAGGGATGCCGTAAAATGAAGACGCAACGTGCCTCCGGCATTGTCCGGGCAACCAAGGAGCCGTCCCAGTTCACCAGTTTCACGGCGGCGCGCACGCTGTTCCAGGACTGGCTTGGAACAAGGTCAGGCAAGCCGATATGCGCCGCAACCGGTGCGGTCAGCGGCAGGCGCTGGGCCGCCGCAAGCGTGGCGGCAAGTCCTCGCCATGTCGCGTCCAGGGTGGCAGGGCGCCAGGATTTGCGGAACCAGGGACGCTTGGCGGCGGATCGCAGGCCACGCTGCTTGATCCAGGCGGCAAGCTGGGCTGATGGATGAAGATCCGCAACGGCCTCGGTCAGCTCATCGGGTTCGTGACGATAAAGCACGCTGGGATGGCTGTCGAAGATCTTTGCCAACCAACTGGTTCCGGAACGCGGCGACCCCAGCACGAGTATGGCCGAGGCAGCCAGCATGCTCCACCTGTCCGGAGCGGTTCCGCCTGATAAGGTTCGATCCCCGGCAAAAAAGGATCTTGTGCTGCCATTCATGAGAACTTCGTTGGGCATCGGCTTGCAGCGCTCCGGGGAAATACCCCTCCCATTAAGGCTGTTTTGGACAAAACTGCCATGGCCCAATGGCGTGTTCGCAGATTTTTGTTCTCCTTTGGATAATGTAACACACGAGATACAGTTTTGAAGCTGGCGAGACATTTTGGCAGTCGAGGCCTTTCGGCCGTTTGGCTCTGCGTGCTCTGCGCGGCCGGCACGGCGTGGGCGCAGCATCCCGACACCGGCCGGGCTGCTTCGGAACCGCTCGACAGTTCGCGTTTGCCCGCCAACGTCACGACACGCCATTCCATTGACCTCCCTGGCGGGACGCTGCGTTTCACCGCCACTGCCGGAGCCATGCGCCTGCAAGACGGCAAGGACGCGCCGCTGACCGATGTCAGCTTTGTCGCCTATCAGGTGGACGGGGCTGACATCGCTTATCGTCCCGTCACGTTTGTTTTGAACGGCGGCCCCGGCATGGCTTCGGCATGGCTGCAAATGGGGGCGGTCGGCCCCTGGCGGGTTCGGCTCGACGTTCGTGACGACGGACCGTCCGCGTCACCGGTTCCAATCGCCAACCTTGATACCTGGCTGGACTTCACCGACCTTGTGTTCATCGATACGCCGGGCACGGGCTACTCCCGCATCCTGGCGGCCAACAGCGATGCCCGTCGCCGCCTGTGGTCCGTTGCCGGCGACATCGAGGCGTTGGCGACAGCCATCCGGAAATGGCTCGGCCAGAATGGGCGCATCGTTTCGCCGAAATACATCCTGGGCGAGAGCTACGGCGGCTTTCGCGGTCCCAGGTTGGCACGGGAGCTGCAAGCGAATGACGGGGTGGGCATTAACGGACTGATCCTGCTGTCTCCGCTGCTCGATGTCCATGAACAGGGCGGCTATGCCGACCCGCTCGCCTGGGTTGACCTGCTGCCGTCCGAGGTCGCCGTTGCCCGCGCGGGCCATGGCCCGGTTACCCGCGCGGACATGGCCGACGTGGAGGCCTATGCGGCTGGCGACTACCTGGTTGATATCCTGCGCGGGCCGGATGACCCAGCGGCGATCGACCGGCTGGTTTCCCGTGTCGCCAGCCTGACAGCATTCGACCCCGCGCTGCTGCGCCGCCTGGGCGGCCGGCTCGACAGCCATCTGTTCCAACAAACACTTCTCCCGCATCAGGTTGTCAGCGTCTACGATGGGACAGCCGCCCGAGCCAACCCGTCACCCCGGGCATTGGACAGCCGGTTTCCCGATCCCGTCCTGGACGGATTCGAGGCGCCCGTGACGAGCGGCATGCTGGCAGTTTACGCCGACAAGCTGAACTGGCGTCCGGACATGGTTTACTCCCTGTCAAACAATGCCGCTTTCGCCGCCTGGGATTGGGGACGGGGCATGAGCACGCCGGAGTCGCTGACCCCGCTCCAGGCTGCCCGCTCCGTTGATCCACACCTGCATGTCCTGATCGCGCAGGGCTTGTACGACCTGCGGACGCCCTACTTCACCGCTGTCCGCCAGCTTCGCCTGCTGCCGCCCCTGGCTGGCGTGCCCCCCGTCAAATTGTCCGTCTATCCGGGCGGGCACATGTTCTACTTCGCCGACTCGTCGCGGACGATGTTGCGTGACGACGCGCGGACGATGTTGCGTGACGACGCGCGGGAACTGGTGCGTGACGACGCAAAGGGGCTGTTGCGCGACGCTGCGAAACCGGTGTCCGATCCTGGCGCAACAGGAGGATCGCGATGAACATCGACTTCACCGGCCGGAAGGCCATTGTCTGTGGCGGCAGCCGCGGCATCGGCCGCGCCATCGCGCTGGGCCTGGCGGCAAGCGGCGCCGACGTGTCGATTTGCGCGCGGGGCGCCGAGACGCTGGAACAGACCCGGTCTGAGGTCGCCACGTTCGGTCACCAGGCGCATGCCGCGTCGGTCGACCTGAGCGATGCCAAGGCGATCAGGGATTACATCGGGAAGGCCGCCGCCACGCTGGGCGGGATTGACGTGCTGGTAAACAACGCCTCGGCTTTTGGGTCTGCGGATGATGAGGCGGCATGGGTCGCCAGCCTGGCCATCGACATGCTGGCGATCGTGCATGCCACGCAGGCGGCGCTGCCATTCCTGACGGCGGCAAAAGGCGCCGTCATCAACACCGCCTCCATATCCGCCATGCGCGCCGCTGCTCGGCAGCCTCCGTATGGCGCGATCAAGGCGGCTGTCATTCATTACACCAACACGCAGGCAGCGCTGTATGCGCGGGCGGGCGTGCGGGTCAACGGCATCGCGCCCGGATCAATCGAGTTCCCCGGCGGCGTTTGGGACCGGCGAAAGACCGACAACCCGAAGCTCTATGGCGCGGTGCTGAACGCGATCCCGTTCGGCCGGCTTGGCACGCCGGAGGAAGTGGCGAATGTCGTGTTGTTCTTGGCCTCGCCGTTGGCGTCCTGGGTGACCGGGCAAACCATCGTGGTGGATGGCGGGCAGTTGCTTTAGCC
>CAXTXZ010000503.1:0-3449 GCA_964248015.1 uncultured Rhodopila sp.
CGGTTTCCGCCAGCGCCTCGATCAGGCGGATCTTGTCGGCGCTGCTGATCGGGCCGGGTTCAATCTGAAAGCCCTCGCGAGGGCCTTCCTCGTGAATTTCGACATGGGTCGGCAAGTCGGTCATGGCGTCGGTCCTCTTGTTCCGTCCGCTGTGGGCGGGTCTTCGCCAAGCAGGATAATCCGGCGCGGGCGTCTTTCATAGCACGCCTCGTCCCACTCAGTTAGGCGCGGCCCCCAAGATTTAGTCCGCTTGCGATCCCATCGCCTGGGGCTGCCTGTTCGCAACGTCTGGAATGTTCAGGAAGAAGGCGCAGACAATCGCCGAAGCCAGGCACAGCAGCGCCAGGCCATACAGTCCGCCGGCATAGCTTCCGGTCGCATCCTTCATCACGCCGACATACCAGGGGCCGAAAAAGCCGCCCAGGTTGCCGATGGAGTTGATCCAGGCGATCGCCGCCGCCGCGCCCGTGCCGGTCAGGAACATGGGTGGCATGGCCCAGAACGGACCCTTGGAGCCATAGAAACCCATCGCCGCGATCGACATGCCGGCCAAGGCCCACCAACTGCCCATTGCCAGGCCCGCGATGCCGAGGCCAAGCGCGGAAAGAAGGCAGGCCGCGAGCAAGTGCCACCGACGTTCCTGCATCCGGTCGGACAGGCGGCCCCACGCGACCAGCGCGACGCCGCCGCAGGCATAGGGAACCATGGTGAGCCATCCGACCATCATGTTGCTGCTCAAGCCGATCGACTTGATGATCTGCGGGATGAAGATCAGCATGCCCAAGCTGGCGACAACGATGCCGAAGTAGTTCAGCGCCAGCAGCAGCACCTTCGGGTCGAACATCGCCTGCCACAGGCTGAACGTCTTGACGGCTTCCTTTGCGCGGCGCTCTGTCGCCAGCTTGGCGGTAAGCCAGGATTTTTCCTCGGCGGTCAGGAAGGTGGCCTGCTCCGGCCGGTCGGTGAGCACGAACAGCGTCACAACGCCGATCAGGACAGTCGGTATCGCCTCCGCGACGTACATGACCTGCCAGCCGCGCAGGCCGAACAGGCCATCAAGGCCCAGGATGGCGGTGGAGATTGGCGCGCCCGCCGCGACGGCGACCGGCAGGCCAATCAGGAATCCGGACACGATGCGGGCATGGTGACGAGCTGGGAACCAGTAGGTGAAGTAAAGCAAGATGCCGGGGAAGAAGCCCGCTTCGGCGACACCGAGGAAGAAACGAACCACCGCGAAACTGGTTGATCCTGTCACCAGGGCCGTGAAGCCGGCGAAGATGCCCCAGGTGATCATGATGCGGGCGATCCACAGGCGGGCGCCGACTTTCTCCATGATGACGTTGCTGGGCACCTCAAAGATAAAGTAGCCCCAGTAGAACGTGCCGGCCGCGAAACCGAAAGCCGTGGCGGACATTCGCAGGTCGCCTTGCATCGTCAGCCCGGCGAAGCTGACGTTGATGCGATCGACATAGGCCAGGAAGTAGCTGAGCACGGCGAAAGGCAGCAGGCGCGCGTAGATCTTGCGCAGCGCCTATTTCTCTATGGCGTCATCCATGCCAGGCTCCCTGGGGCGCGCGCGGAGGGCTTGGCGCCGGTGCGCGCGCGTCGTTCTTCTTGTTTATCGAGATCAACATAGCCCGGATTGGCGACAGCAGGCAACGACGCAGGGAAGTTGGCCGCCAACGGTTTCACGGCGTCAGCATGCCTGACCCGCGTGCGCGGCTTGATTGATGACGCGGCGGTGACTGCCGGCAGCCGGCGGATTGGCCTCAGCCGTCATCGCGCACGACGCGGTTGCTGGCTTCATCCCATTCCGCCACCACGGCCTGCCCTGGCGAAAAGTTAACCCCAACGCCGATTCCGGTGTTCTGTTCAAACGCGATCAGCAGATCGCCGTTCGGCAGGCGGAGGTAATAATGCACCATGAAGCCACGATAGAGCGCTTGCTCCAGTGTCGCCGTCACCGCGTTGGCCGACGGCGCGGCCTGCCCCGGCGCGCTGACCCGGATGGCTTCGGGGCGCAGTGCGATCGTCACCCGGCCTGTTGGCGCGGCGGCGGTCGCGACCGTCAACTCCATCCCATCCTCGCAGCGTACCCGCGCCGAACCGCCTTCCCGTCCAGCGATCATGCCCTGGAAAAAATTGGAGATTCCCAGGAAGCCCGCGACAAAGCGGGTCAGCGGCTGCTGATAGATCTCGGCGGGGGAGCCGACCTGCTCCAGCCGTCCATCGCGCATGACGACGATGCGGTCCGCCAGCGTCAGCGCCTCGTCCTGGTCGTGCGTCACCATCACCGTGGTGATGCCCAGCCGCCGCTGCAACAGACGCAGTTCGACCTGCATGGTTTCGCGCAGGTTCTTGTCCAAGGCCCCCAGCGGCTCGTCTAGCAGCAGCATCGCGGGCTCAATCACCAGCGCGCGGGCCAGCGCCACACGCTGCTGCTGGCCGCCCGACAGTTGCGAGGGCAGCTTTTTCTCGTGCCCGCCAAGCTGCACGAGGTCCAGCGCCTCCTGCACGCGCCGCATCGCGGCCTGTTGCTTGATGCCGCGCATTTCCAGGCCGAAGGTCACGTTCTGCGCCACCGTCAGGTGCGGGAACAGCGCATAGTTCTGGAACAGCATGCCGATGTTCCGACGATGCACCGGCACGCGGGTGATCGGCCGCCCGTTCACGAAGATCTCGCCGCCGCTTGGCTGCACCAGGCCGGCGATCATCCGCAGGCTTGTTGTCTTGCCGCATCCGCTGGGGCCGAGCAGTGCGACGAGTTCGCCGGGATTGATGTTGAGGGAAAGGCGGTCAACGGCGGCGGAGTGGCCGTAGCGCTTGGTCAGCTCCGCCAGCCGGACCGTGGCGGGTTCGGCGCGCACGCGCTCAGCTTCCCCAGGTCTGGTTGTATTTTTCAAGCAACGACGGACGGATTGGGTTGACATAGGCCCAGTCGCAGGCGAACAGGCCCATGTCCGTCATCTTCGTGTCCGGATAGGCGATGTATTTCGCAACATCGGGCTTGAAGTTCAGCCCGCTGATCGAGGGCGCGGTCAGCGTCGCCTCGGCCAGACCCTGCTGCACCGCCGGGTCCAGCATCCGGTTGATGAACGCGGCGCCGAGTTCTGGTTCCGGCGCGTTCTTGACGAAGCTCAGGCAGTTGATGCCGGCAAAGGTGCCTTCCTTGGGGAACACCATGTCGATGGGCGCACCGGCGACGGTGTAGGGATAGATGTTCTTGGAGTACTCGATCGCGCCGACATCCGCCTGGCCTTGCGCCACCATCATCACCGTGGCCGGCGCTTCGTAGACCGTGAGTATGTTCGGCTTCAGCGCGGCCATCTTGTCCCAGGCCGTGTCAAGCACGTATTGCGCTTCCTTCAGCGGCTTGCCGGTGACCAGGCTAGCGGTTGCCACCAGCATGTAGATGCTCTGGGTGAATTTCGGCGTGATCATCAGCACGC
>CAXTXZ010000504.1:0-3446 GCA_964248015.1 uncultured Rhodopila sp.
ACGACCTCGAACGCCTTGGCGGTGGCGTCCGCATCCTTGCCGGTGGCGACAAAACCGCCACCCGTGATCTCGAAATGCGCGCGGCTCCGGCTGGTGCGCCGCATGCCTTCCTCGACCCGAGGGATGATCGCCTGCTCGATATAGCGCCGGGTGCAGAAGCCGTGCAGGCGGACGCCGTCGCCGACTTCACCGGCCAAGCGCAAGGAGTGCTCGCCAACCGCCGCCAGGGTGACCGGGACCATCTTCTGACCGGTGGAGGGCGGCATGAAGTAAGGCGGCATCAGCGTGAACGTGTAATGCTGCCCCCGGAAATCCAGTTTCGCGCCTGTCTCCCACGTCGTCCAGATCGCCCGCAGCGCCTGCACGTATTCGCGCAGCCGT
This sequence comes from uncultured Rhodopila sp., assembly GCA_964248015.1. Taxonomy (GTDB): domain Bacteria; phylum Pseudomonadota; class Alphaproteobacteria; order Acetobacterales; family Acetobacteraceae; genus Rhodopila. Next base: position 382 of record CAXTXZ010000504.1, read on the forward strand.
GGCGCGGGGGCCGTCCAGGGCACGCTGAACCGCTTTTCGTTGTGCGGGCGGATTTGCGGGCCTATCCCCAGGACAAAGCGCCCGCGCGACGCGTTCTGCAGATCCCAGCAAGCATTGGCCACCACCATCGGGCTGCGCGGGAAGGCGATGGCGACCGAGGTGCCAAGCTCCACCCGCTCAGTGTTCACAGCGGCGATGGCGTGCGCCAGGAACGGGTCGTGCTTGTTCTCCATGGTCAGCAGGCCGTCGTAACCGGCGGCCTCCGACGCTTTCGCGGCGGCGGCCGTGGCGCGCAGGTCGGCCTGCGGCAGCGTGTTCAGGACGCGCATGGCTTAGCGCCCCTTGAACACCGGCCGACGCTTTTCCTTGAAGGCCTGGATGGCTTCCTTGTGGTCCTCGGTCTGCGAGCAACGCGCTTGATGGAAGGCCTCCAGATCGAGCACGGTGGGAAAATTCCCGGTTTCCGCGGCGGCAAGGTTCTTCTTGGCGTAGCCCAGCGCGACGCGCGGCATGGCGGCGATCTTGCGGGCCATGACCATGGTGGCTTCCAGCAGGTCCGCGTCCTCGGCGACCTGGTTGACCAGGCCGATGCGATGCGCCTCCTCGGCGCCGATCATGTCGCCGGTGAAGAACAGCTCGCGCGCCTTGGCGGCGCCCACCAGCCGCGTCAGGCTCCAGGTGCCGCCCCAGTCGCCGGACAGGCCGATCTTGATGAAGCCGGTGCCGAACTTGGCCGACCGGGCCGCGACGCGCATGTCGCAGGCGGCGGCCATGCTGAGGCCAGCCCCGACGGCGACGCCGTTGATCATGCCGATGATCACCTTCGGCGTGTTGTGCATCAGCGCGGGGATGCGGTTGGATTGCTGGATTCCGGCGGCGCGCGCCTCGAACCCGCGCGCGTTGCGATCGCTCATGGATTTGACGTCGCCGCCGGCGCAGAAGCCGCGGCCCGCGCCGGTCAGCACGAGGCATCCAACGCTGTCGTCCGCGCCCAGCCGAGCGATCGCCTCCAGCAAGCCATGGCGTATCTCGTCCGACAGGGCATTCAGCGCTTCAGGGCGATTCAGGGTCAGGGTGGCGACGCCGTCCTCGACGGTTTCCAAAAGATCGGGCATGCGGTTTCCTCCTGTCCCTAAGCTTGGCGGGGAGTGGCCCTGGCTGCAACTGTGCGCTAGGATTCGGCAACAAGAAGCAATCCACCGGAGGGACTGTCATGAAGCTGGCGTTTTTCAACGACTTCAAGCTGGGCATTGTCAAGGGCGACGCGATTTTCGACATCTCGTGGGTGGTGAAGGACATCCCGCATGTCGGGCCGGGCGACCTGATCAGCGGGTTGATCGCGCGCTTCGCCGACTACCGCTCCGCGCTGGAGGATGCCGCGACGGGCGCCGGCGTTCCAGTCAGCAGCGTGCGCATCCGCCCGCCGTTGCCCAAGCCGGGCAACATCGTCTGCATGGCGGTGAACTACATGGAGGACGGCACGCTGGAAAAGCCGGCCCCTATCAACGCCTTCCACAAGGCCTCCACGGCGATCATCGGCCCCGGCGACACCATGGCGCTGCCCGATGTCCCCGCGACGATCTTCGAGGGCGAAGCCGAAATGGCCGTGGTGATCGGCAAGCGCGCCACCCGCGTGCCGGCGGCCGAGGCGATGGACCACATCTTCGGCTACATCAACTTCATCGACGGATCGGCGCGTGGCCTGCCGCCGTCGGGCAACGTCTTCTTCCAGATGAAGTCGCGCGACACCTTCGCGCCCATCGGGCCGTACCTGGTGACCAAGGACGAAATCGCCGACCCGCAAAAGCTGCCGATCAACCTCTGGGTCAACGGCGAGCTGAAGCAGTCGTTCAACACCGACGACATGGCGCACAACATCGCCCGCTGCATCGAGTGGGCGACCTCCATCCACACGCTGGAGCCGGGCGACATCCTGGCCACCGGCACCAACCATCGCGGCCTGTCCAGTTTCATGGACGGCGATGTGGTGGAGCTTGAGACACAGGGCCTGGGGCGCCTGAAGTTCAATGTCCGCGACGACCTGAAGCGCACTTGGTCGCGGGAAACGCGGCTGGACCGGCAAAAGGCCGGACAGGACGGGCCGACGCACCAGCTCACCGGCAAATACGCGAAGATGGCGTGACGGCCTATCTGATTGTCCGTGCCGTCGTCGCCGATCCGGCCGATCGCGCTCCGTTCGACCGCTGGTACCAGGCCGAGCATCTGCCCGACGCCCTCAGGGCCTTCAAGGCGGAGTCGGCGATGCGCGGCTGGAGCAGCGCCGACCCATCCGTCCATGCCGCGTTCTACCGCTTCGACACATTGCAAGCCGCCCAAGCCGCCAGCTCCGGGGATGCGATCAAGGCGCTGATCGCCGAGTTCGACCGCGTCTGGGGCGTCCGGGTTGCGCGGACACGCGATATCGTGCCCATTGCCGATGAGCTGAAAGGATCATCCCATGTCTGAAATCGCCGCCCTCCGCGAAGTCATCGCCGCTCGGCCTCGCGCAACGGAGCTGGCGCAGATGCGGCTGAACGCGGACGAGCGCGGCAAGGCGTTCGGGCTGCCCTCGGACGTAAGGGTGCAGCCGGTGGACGCCAATGGGGTGCGGGCGGAATGGACCTCCACGCCCGACAGCGACTCGACGCATGTTGTCTTGTACCTGCACGGCGGGGGCTACGTGCTGGGATCGCTGGACAGCCATCGTCATCTGGTGGCTGAAGTCGGCAGGGCCTGTGGCGCCCGGACCTTGGCGGTGGATTACCGTTTGGCGCCGGAGCATCCGTTCCCGGCGCCGGTCGAGGATACCGTCGCGGCCTATCGTTACCTGCTGGCCAGCGGCGTCGCGCCCAATCGGATCGCCATGGCAGGCGACAGCGCCGGTGGCGGGCTGGTGGTCGGGGCCATGCTGGCGTTGAAGGAAGCAGGGTTGCCGCTGCCGGCCTGCGGCTGGTGCCTCTCCCCCTGGGTGGACATGGAAGCGCTCGGCGAATCGTTCACCGATCGCGCCGCTGCCGACCCGACCGTGCAGAAAGAAACCATCCTGGGGATGGCCCAGCAGTACC
>CAXTXZ010000505.1:0-3431 GCA_964248015.1 uncultured Rhodopila sp.
CAATGGCCTAGCTCATTGTTTTGGCGAGCAACTTTATCAGCCAGGCTGATGTTGCCCCAAGGGCAGTGGCAAATTCGCCGCTGCCGGTCGTGCGGGGGGCATTGGCTTCGCGTAAAGCGGGCGAGACCAGGACAGGGAAACGCAGTGTCGCCAGAGGCAAACCGGACGTGCGACGTCACGCCGAGCCGTTTGGCGAAAGCCAAGGGAGATGAAGTCGTCAGCGTCGAGGGAACAGGCAGATGATTGATAGTGATGGCGAGCAGCCCCGCCCGCTTGTCCTGTATGTCGATGATGACGCGGCAAATCGCCAGGCCATGGCCCAGTGCCTGCGGATGGACGGGATGGAGGCGCTCGAAGCCGACAGCTTTGCCGCCGCGCTGGAGATCATCGTCATCCGACGCCCACCCGTGGCGCTGGTCGGCGTCGCCTCGGCTGGCGGGGACGGCCGCTATATCTCCCGGCTAATCAAGACGTCCGGGCCGAAAATCATTGACACCGAGGTTTCCGCCGCGGCTTTCGCCGGCGGCCCGGCCCGCGATGCGCCGAGCGCCGATTGCAGCCTGGTCAAGCCGGTGGAGCCGCTGGAACTTGTCGCCGTCACCCGCGCCATGCTGCGGCTGCACGGCGCGGAAGCCAAGGCGCACACGGAAGGCGAACGCTACCGCATGATCGTCGAGAGCGCGATCGACTACGCCATCTTCACCTGCGGCCTGGATGGCCGGGTCACAAGCTGGAACGCCGGGGCCGAGGCCATCCTGGGCTACACGGCGGAGCAGATCATTGGCGAGCATTGCACGCGGATCTTCATGGCCGACGACGTTGCCTCCGCTGTTCCGGAGGCGGAGATGCAGGCGGCCCAGGCGGGCGCCGGCGTGCGGTTCGAACGGTGGCACCGCCGCCGCGACGGCACCCGGTTCTGGTCCAGCGGCCGGATGGTTCTGCTGCGTGACCGCTCGGGGCAGCCGGCGGGATACCTTGAGATCCTGTATGACCGGTCGATCGAGAAGTCTGCCCGCGATACCCTGGTGGCGCTGAATTCCGATCTTGAATCCCGCGTCGCCGAACGCACCAAGGAGCTGGTCGCGGCGAACGAGGCGCTGCGCGTCCAGATCGCCGAGCGCGCCCAGATCGAGGACCAGGTCCACCAGCTTCAGAAAATGGAGGCGCTTGGCCAGCTTACGGGCGGAATTGCGCATGATTTCAACAATTTGCTGACCGCCATCCTGGGGGGGTTGGAGGTGACCCGCCGGCGCGTCGAAGACCCGCGCACGCTGCGGCTGGTCGACAGCTCGATGAACGCGGCGCAACGCGGGGTCAAGTTGATCGCGCAGCTCATGGCCTTCGCGCGCAGGCAGCACCTGCGGGTTGAACACCTGTCGCTGAACGCGCTGGTGGAGGACATGAAGGATCTGCTGGAGCGAAGCGTCGGGGCCGCTGTCGTGCTGACGCTGGACCTGGCGCCGGATCTTTGGCCGGTGATGGCGGATGCCAGCCAGGTGCAGACAGCCCTGCTGAACCTTGCGGGCAACGCGCGGGATGCGATGCCGGATGGTGGCGAGCTGCGGATCGGCACCGCCAACGCCTCGGTCGGGGGCAAGCCAGGGGACGGCGAGCTTGCGCCCGGCGATTACGCCACCCTGACGCTGCAGGACAACGGCACCGGCATGTCCGACACCGTCAAGGCTCGGCTGTTCGAGCCGTTCTTCACCACCAAGGATGTCGGCCGGGGCACCGGCTTGGGCCTTTCCCAGGTTTATGGCTTCGTGCGCCAGTCGGGGGGCGACGTCCGCGTGCGGAGCGCCATTGGGGAAGGCACGCAAATCTCCATCCTGCTGCCGCGCGCCGAGGCGCGGGAGGAGGAGACAGTGACTGACTGAGGCGCATGGCGTGTTGATAACGCCTCGTTAACATATGGCCGGTATGGTCGCCCGGACGCCGCCGGAGCTTCCATGCTGTTGTTCGAGACTGAAAAAGGCGAACTGCAATACCCGGACATCTCGGATGCCTTCTTCGCCGAGATCATCCCGCTGATACGGCCGCATACCCTGACGCTTGGCAGCGGCGTGGAGGGCGCTTGGGCGCTTTACCGGTCGATCGAGCACATCGTCCGCAATAGGGTCCCCGGCGACATCGTGGAATGCGGCGTCTGGTCGGGCGGGTCGATGCTGCTGGCGGCGCTGGCGCTGAAGCACTTTGGCGACACGACGCGGCGCATCTACTTGTATGACACGTTCACCGGCATGCCCAAGCCGGATGCGATCGATCGCCGCTGGGACGGGGCGCCGGCCCTGCCGACCTGGGAGCATTACCAGCGGAACGGGCGTCGCTGGGCCTATGGCGGGACGCAGGACCATGTCAGGCGCGTGTTGTCCTCCTCGGGTTATCCCGAGGAGAAGTTTGTTTTTGTGGCAGGAATGGTTGAGGACACCTTGCCCGCGACGGCGCCGGAGAGCGTCAGCCTGCTTCGCCTGGACACCGATTTTTACAGCTCGACCTATCATGAGCTGGTGCATCTTTACCCGTTGCTGTCGGTCGGCGGCATCCTGGTCATTGATGACTATGGCGCATACCAGGGGGCCAGGATCGCCACTGACCAGTATATCGAGGAACGGAAACTGCCGCTTTTCCTGTCACGGGTCGATGTCGGGGCACGGCTTGCCGTGAAACCGCACATCCATGGCGCATCGCAGTCCGATTGAGACCGCGCCGCGCCATGGATCGTTGTTTCCCAAGCGGATTCACGCCTCCGGATCTTTCGGCCCTTCGGCGATCCGCCATAGCAAGGTTGTTCCAAGCCGGCTGGCGTCGTTCCGCCACCGCGCCTTGTGGAAGCGCGACGTGTCGCGCGTTGCCTGAAGGCAGGGGTTCAATCTGCCGAGCGTGGCCGCTTCGCGTCCGGCGCTTGTTTGTGACCGGATGCCGGCCGGATCAGTCCTGCCGGTAGTTCGGCGCTTCCCGGTCGATGGCCACGTCGTGGACATGGCTTTCGCGCAGCCCGGCCCCGGTCACGCGGCGGAAGCGGGTGTTGGCTTGCAGCGCGGCGACATCGGCGCTGCCGGTGTAGCCCATCCCGGCCTTCAGCCCGCCCACCAACTGGTGCACCACGTTGCTGACCGGGCCTTTGTAGCCGACGCGGCCCTCGACCCCTTCGGGCACCAGCTTGAGCTGGTCCTTGATGTCCTGCTGGAAGTAGCGGTCCGCCGAACCGCGCGCCATCGCGCCGAGGCTGCCCATGCCGCGGTAGGATTTGTACGACCGGCCCTGGTACAGGAAGACCTCGCCTGGCGCTTCGTCGGTGCCGGCCAGCAGACTGCCGATCATGCAGCAATCCGCGCCGGCGGCGATCGCCTTCACCACGTCGCCGCTGGTCCGCATGCCGCCATCGGCGATGGCGGGGATGTCGTGGTCCTTGCAGGCGGCGGCGGTTTCCA
>CAXTXZ010000506.1:0-3430 GCA_964248015.1 uncultured Rhodopila sp.
CCGCCGCTTGACCACCCGGCCATTCCCGGCAAGAACCATCCGCAAGCAAAATGCCCGACATGGGCAGGCGGCCGGGAGGCAGCGGACGAGTGGACCTTGAGGCGCTCATTGAGAACGTGCTGAACGCGCTGGCCGCGGGCATCACCATTGGCTGCATCTACGGGCTGATGTGCATCGGCCTTGGGCTGATCTTCGGCATCATGCGGATCGTCAACTTCGCGCAGGGCGAGCTGCTGATGCTGGGCATGTTCTCCAGCTTGTACCTGGTGACCGGCGGCGGCGTGCTGGCGTTCCTTGGCCCCACGGTCGGGCCGTTCGTGGGGGCGCTGCTGGCCGGGCCGATCGTGTTCGCGGGCGGGGCGCTGCTGCACAAGTTCCTGATCGCGCGGGTGTCCGGGCTGCGCACCAGCGGGTCTCTGGACGAGGGGCATTTCGGCCAGTTGATCGTCACGTTGGGCATCTCGCTGATCCTGCAGAACGGCGGGTTGATCCTGTTCGGCTCGTCGCCCATGACGGTGCGGACGCCGCTGGCCTCCCGGGCTTTCGAGATCGGGCCGCTGTATGGCGACGCCACCGTGTTCCTCAACAAGGCGCGGCTGATCGCGGCTTCCGTCGCCATCGTGACGGCGGCGGCGCTGTACCTGCTGCTGGAGTTCACCCGGCTGGGCAAGGCGCTGCGGGCGGCGGCGGACAACCCGACGGCGGCGACGTACATGGGGATCAACGTGGATCATGCCTACCGGATCGCCTTCGGGCTGGGCAGCGGGATCACCGCCGTCGCGGGCGGGTTGATGGCGACGTACCTGTCGTTCGGGCCGTTCATCGGGCTGGACTACGTGATCATCATGTATTCGGGTGTCGTGCTGGGCGGCATGGGCAGCATCCTGGGGGCGTTCTGGGGCGGCCTGACGGTTGGCTTCGTGCAGCAGTGCTCCGCGCTGGCGCTGCCGCCTCAGTTGCAGAACGCGGCGATCTTCGTGGTGTTCCTGTTGATCGTGCTGCTGCGGCCGCAAGGGCTGTTCGGCCGGTCGGCGGAGCGGGCCTGATGCGTTACGGCTCCGCTCCTCGGCTGAGGCGCGACCTGGCCGCGCTGGGCGTTGTTTCGGCGGCGTACCTGGCGGCCTCGACGCTGGTGAGCAACAGCTACTACCAGTTGATCATGGCGCTGGTGCCGGTCTGGGCGACGTTCGGCGTGTCCTGGAACATCCTGTCGGGGTATGCCGGGCAGTTGTCGTTTGGCCATGCCTCGTTCTTCGGCATTGGCGCGTATGTCGTGACGCTGGCCCTGGTTTACTGGAACCTGACGCCGTGGCTTGGGATTCCGCTGGGGATGGGCGTCGCCGCCGTCGCGGCGGTGCTGATCGGGCTGCCGACGTTCCGGCTGCGCGGGCATTACTTCGCGCTGTCGATGCTGGCCTATCCGCTGGCGATCCTTTACTTCCTGCAATACCTCGGCTTCCAGGAAGTGTCCCTGCCGATGCACCGGGAGAACCCGGTGGCGTTCATGGAGTTCCTTGACCCCCGGCTGTACACCGTTGTCGCTGTTGGGGTGCTGGTCGCCGGGTTGCTCGCCTGCATGCTGGTGGAGAACTCCCGCTTCGGGCTGGCGCTGCTGGCGATCCGGCAGAACGAGCTTGCGGCCGAGGCGGCGGGCATCAACGCCCGGTTGTGGAAGATGCGCGCGCTGGTGGTGTCGGGCATGATCGCGGCGGCGGCTGGCGGGTTCTATGCCTGCGTGCTGCTGGTGGTGACGACTGATTCCGTGTTCGGCATGCTGTTTTCGGCCCAGGCCGTGGTTGTCACGCTGTTCGGCGGCGTCGCCTCGGTCTGGGGGCCGGTGATTGGGGCGGCTGTCCTTGTGCCTCTGGCGGAGTCGTTGAACGCCGAGCTTGGCAACATCCTGCCGGGCATACAGGGCGTGGTGTACGGGGTGGCGATCATCGGGATCATGCTGGCGGCGCCCGAGGGGCTGTTCTGGACGATCCGGGACCGTTTCCTCAGGCCCAGGCCCCCGGCGCCGCTGCCGGCGTCCCTGGCGGCTGGCGCGCTGGCTTTCGCCCGGCCTGCGGCGACGGGCGCGCCATTGCTGAGGGTGCAGGGGTTGTCACGGTCGTTCGGCGGGCTGCGCGCGGTGTCCGGGGTCAGCTTCGAGGTCAACGCCGGGGAGATCCTGGGCATCATCGGGCCGAACGGGGCGGGCAAGACGACGCTGTTCAACCTGCTGAACGGCGTGCTGCGGTCGGACGAGGGGAGCGCCACGCTGGACGGGGCCTCGCTGCTGGGGCGCAAGGTGCATCAGGTCTGCCGCATGGGCGTGGGCCGCACCTTCCAGGTCGTGCGCAGCTTCCCGCGCCTGCCGTTGCTGGACAACGTCATTGTCGGGGCCTATGGGGCGGGCCTGCCTGATGACCGGGCGATCGCCGCCGCCGCGCGGGCGCTGCATCGGGTCGGCCTCAGCGCCCAGGCCGGCGTCGGGGCGGGGCAACTGACCAACACGCAGCTTGGGCTGATGGAACTGGCCCGCGCGCTCGCCGGGGGGCCGCGCCTGCTGCTGCTGGACGAGACGCTGGCCGGGCTGGGGCGGGACGAGTGCGACGACGTGCTGGACGTGCTGCAACGGCTGCGGGCCGAGGGCGTCACCGTTGTCATCATCGAGCACACCATGCATGCGATGATGCGTATCGCCGACCGGTTCGTCGTGCTGGACCACGGGCAGGTGCTGGCCAGCGGCCTGCCCAGGCAGGTGGTGGAGGACCGCTCGGTGATCGAGGCGTACCTCGGCAAGAAGTGGCTGGCGAAGCAGGATGCTTGAAGTCAGCAACCTGTCGGTCGCCTATGGCGGCCTGCGCGCGCTGACGGATGTCTCGCTGCTGGTGAAGGAGGGGCAGTTCGTCACTGTCGTCGGGCCGAACGGCGCGGGCAAATCGACGCTGTTCAAGACGATCTCGGGCATCGTGCGGCCGAGTGGCGGGCAGGTCAATTTCCTGGGGCAGAGCCTTTTCGCGCTGGCCCCGGCGCGGCGGGCGCATCTTGGGATCGCGCACGTGCCGGAAGGGCGGCAGGTGTTCAAGACGCTGACGGTGCGGGAGAACCTGGAGATGGGGGCGTTCCCGAAGGCCGGGCGGGAGGCGTGGCGGCACACCCTGGACCGCATCCACACGCTGTTCCCGATCCTGGCGGAACGCGCGACGCAACTGGCCGGCACGTTGTCGGGCGGCGAGCAGCAGATGGTGGCGATCGGCCGCGGACTGGCCTGCGCGCCACGCCTGCTGATGCTGGACGAGCCGTCGATGGGCCTGGCCCCCGCCGTGGCGGACACGATCTTCGAGCGCGTCTCGCAGATCCACAAGGAGGACGGCGTCACGATCCTGCTGGTCGAGCAGCGCGTGGCCGAGGCGCTGGAACTGTCCGACCATGGCTACGTCCTGGA
>CAXTXZ010000507.1:0-3424 GCA_964248015.1 uncultured Rhodopila sp.
CGGCGCCTGCACATGCACGCCAGCCGGCAGGATCAGCCGAGCGGCGGCGATGGTCCAAAGCAGGTCGTCAAGGTCGGGTTCCTCGGCGTTCGCCAGCTTGGTGTCCGCCTTGGCGCGGAAGTTCTGCACGATCACTTCCTGGATGTGACCATGTTCAACATGCAGGTCACGGATGGCTTCCAAAGCCTCCAGCCGCTCCCCCCGCGTCTCGCCAATGCCGATCAATATCCAGGTGGTGAACGGCACAGCCAGTTCGCCCGCAAGCCGAATGGTCTCCAGCCGAACCGCCGGCAGCTTGTCGGGAGAGCCGTAATGCACGCCGCCCTGCTGGCACAGCCGCTCGCTGGTCGATTCCAGCATGATGCCCTGGCTGGCCGACACTTCCCGCAGCGCCGCGATCTCGTCCCGCGTCATGACGCCAGGATTGACGTGCGGCAGCAGCGAGGTCTCCTTCAGCACCAGCGCGCACATCGCCCGCAGGTAGCTGATGGTCGTTTCATGCCCGAGTTCCGCCAGCGCCTCCCGCGCCGCCCGGTAACGCAGTTCCGGCTTGTCGCCCAGGGTGAACAGCGCCTCGGTGCAGCCGGCGGCCTCCCCCGCGCGGGCGATCGCAAGCACCTCGTCGGCGGACAGATAAGCGGCATGGTCACGGCGCGGACGTTCCGCGAAGGTGCAATAATGGCAAACGTCGCGGCAAAGCTTCGTCAGCGGAATGAACACCTTGCGCGAGTAGGACACGGTGCGCCCAAAGCTGTCGTCGCGCCGCCGAGCCGCGCGTGCCATCAGTTCGGGCAGGGGGATGGTTTCCAGCCAGGTCAGGTCGGTCATGCCCGCTTCAATGCAACGTCTCGCGCCGGACGTCCAGTTGCCCTTTGCCGGCGCTTCGTGTGCTATCCCGCGGGAAAGCAAAATCCACGCAGGAGGAACCCATGCAGATCGGTTGCAGCGCCCCAACAAGCGGCCCCTTGATCGAGCCTGACAGCCTGCTCCGCATCGCCACCGAGGCGGAAAAACTGGGCTACGACTACGTCACCGTCAGCGACCACGTGATGATCCCGACCAGCATCGCCTCCCGCTACCCCTATTCCGATTCCGGCGAGTTCCCCTCCGGCGCCGCCGCCCCGCGCCTGTAGCAACTGACCGCCGCTACCTTCATCGCGGCGGCGACAACCAAGCTGCGCATCGTCACGTCGGTCATGGTGGTGCCGCACCGCCCCGCCGTGCTGACCGCCAAGATCCTCGCCACGATCGATTTCCTGTCAAAGGGCCGCCTGACCCTAGGCATCGGCGCGGGCTGGTGCGAGGAAGAGTTCCTCGCCATCGACGCGCCCCCCTTCGCCGAACGCGGCGCGGTGACCGACGAATACATGGCCGTCTGCCGCGAACTCTGGACCGCGGACGAACCGAAGTTCGACGGCGACTACGTCCAGTTCAAGGACGTGCTGTTCCCGCCGAAGCCGCCGCAAGGGATGATCCCGATCTGGGTCGGCGGCGAAAGCGGCCCCGCCATGCGCCGCACCGCGCGCTACGGCGACGCCTGGTACCCCATCGGCACCAACCCGCAGTTCCCCATGGACACCCTGACCCGCTTCAGGGCCGGCGCCGCCAAGCTGCGCGCCCTGACGGAAAAAGCCGGGCGCGACCCGGCGTCGGTCGGCCTGTCCTACCGCGTCTCCTCCAACCCCGAGGCGCAGCCGAAAGGCACGGTGGACGGCGAGCGCAAGCTGTTCACCGGCAGCGCGGAGGATTACGCCGGCGACATCAAGGCGCTCCAGGACGTCGGCGTCACCGCGTTCGATTTCGGCCTGTTCGGCACGGACCTCGAAGCGTCGGTCGGCAACCTGCACCGCTTCCGCGACAACGTCATCGCCAAGGTGCGCTAACCATGGAACTCGGCATAACGGTTGACATGTCAGGCGCGCACCCCCGCCTCGACATGGAGCGTGTCCTGGAAGCGGAACGCCTCGGCTTCTCCCAGGTCTGGACCGGCGAATCCTACAGCACCGACGCGGTTTCCCCCGTCGCCTGGATCTTGGCCCGCACGACGCGCATCAAGGCCGGGACCGGCATCATGCAGATGCCCGCGCGCACCCCCGCCTGCGCCGCGATGACCGTGCTGTCGTTGCAGGCGCTGTCAGGCAACCGCTTCCTGTGCGGCATCGGCCCGTCCGGCCCGCAGGTGATCGAGGGCTGGCACGGCGTGCGCTTCGGCAAGCCCATGCAGCGCACCAAGGAATACATCGCCATCATCAAGCAGGTCCTGGCGCGCGAGAAACCCTTGGAGTTCCACGGCGAGGTCTACTCCATCCCATACGACGGACCGGACGCCACCGGCCTGGGCCGCGCCCTGCGCAGCATCGCCCACGGCAACCCGGCCGTGCCCTTCTACACCGCCTCCATCACCCCCGCCGGCCTGCGCATGGCGGGGGAAGTGGCCGATGGCAACCTGCCCATCTTCTTCTCGCCCGACCAGCCGGACGTGGTGACCGGCCCGACGCTGGAGGGCCGGCGGAAAGTGGGCCTCTCCATGGCCGGCTTCGACACCGCCCCCTTCGTGCGCGTGAAGCTCGGCTCGGACGCGCGGGCCTGCCGCGACGCCATCCGTCCCGAGCTGGCGCTCTATGTCGGCGGCATGGGCGCCCGGTCGAAGAATTTCTACAACGACATGGTTTCGAAGATGGGCTTCGAGGGAGAAGCCGCCATGATCCAGGATCTCTATCTCGACGGCAAGAAGAACGAGGCCGCGGCGGCGGTGCCGGATGCCCTGGTGGACGCGATCTCGCTGTGCGGGCCGGCCGAGCGCATCCGGGACCGGCTGGCGGCTTGGAAGGAGGTTTCGGCGGCGGGCCATGTCGGCACGATGGTGCTGAAGGGCGCCAGCGTGGAGGCGATGCGGGTGGTGGCGGAGGCGGTGTTGTAGCGCCCGCCCTTCGCATCGGCGCCGGCGCCGATCATCCCTTCAGTGGAGCGCTTGTGACTAGCGCCGCAATCTCAACGCGTATCCGCGTGGCGGCCAGCCGGCATTCAATGGACATGAGAGCGCTCTCCGCAACGATCAGGCACATCCCGGCCGTCGTCGCCAAAATGGGCGGCCAGGCAAAGCGGCCTTCGGAAACATGGCCTACCGAGATGGCAAAGCCAGCCGCGACAAAGCATCCCACGGCAAGAAAATACGACGCCACGGCCCGCTCCGCCAGCAGCGCCCAGCATTCGTGACGACGCAATTCATCGATGTTGGCCGATGGGTTCCGCAACTCCGCGATTTTCCGCGCCGGTCAACGACTCGCGCCAGCCTGACGAGCGCCGTGGCGATCAGCGAACCGTTCCTCAGTCCGATCGTTGCGCGCGGAACCGGTCAATCAACCAGGTGGCGGCAGGCCCCAGCGGCGTGTCGGTCCGGTAGATCGCATCCACCGGATAGTCG
>CAXTXZ010000508.1:0-2181 GCA_964248015.1 uncultured Rhodopila sp.
CCTGGATATGATCGCTTTGCTTGATGCCGTGTTGTCGGCCGAGGTTCACATTGCTGTTCCGCGCTGCCGTGGCATTGCATTCGCACCAAACTGCAATGTTGTGCAGGCACCAAATGCGCCTCCAGCCAGGACGGATGGAAATGTTTTGATTCCCTGTCATTAATATCCAATGACTAAGCATTGCGTGTTAGCATGAGCAACGCCTTATGGCGCGCCCGGAAGGACTCGAACCTCCAACCCCCAGATTCGTAGTCTGGTGCTCTATCCAATTGAGCTACGGGCGCAAGCAAGCGGCGGGGTGTAGCCGAACCCCAACCATGTTTCAACCCCCTTCGCGACCACCGCGCGGCGATCGCTTGAAGGGATCCAGCCTTCCGGCACAGAGAGTGAAATCTACCGCGTTATAGGCGCTCTGACACGATGGTTCCCATCGGTGCTGCCTGGCTGATCATCTCTCAGCATTTGACGACTCACGTCAATACAGGACCCCTAAAAGAAAGTCTTCCTGTACCAAAAATCAGCGCACGCCGGATTTTCCACGGCGTTCATGCGCCAGGGCCTTCAAGCGACTGGTTTGAAATCCAAAGAAACGTCAATTCGTGCTTGTTATGCCACAAGTGGACGATTTTGCCGCCAGTGATGGCTGCAAAGGCGTCGGCGGCGTCGTGGTCGGTCGCACCCTGGAATTTCAGTGTGCAGACAATGTACCGCGCGGCCTTGGCGTCGATCCATCGCTTGACCAGCGCCAGCAAGCGGTCCGGATAGGCGATCACATCGCTGAACAGCCAGTCAACGGGTTCGGGCGACAGCGCGAAGGCGCTGTCAAGGCGCTGCGTCACTCCAGGCATTTCGGCCACCGCGGCAGCCAATGGCGCCTTGTCGACCGCTGTGACGGTGGCGCCCAGCCGGCCCAGCACCCAGGTCCATCCGCCAGGAGCCGCGCCAAGATCAAGGCAAGTATCGCCAGGAGCCGGTACTCGGCCAAGCCGGGTCAGCGCCTCCCACAATTTCAGGTAGGCTCTGCTGGGTGGGCCGATGTGGTTTTCAATAAAGTGGCACGCGCCGTTGACGAACGGACTGGACTTGCTGGGACTGGCCAGCATCCGGTCGGGCGTAAGCAGCGTCCAAGCGCCCAGGTGCGAGGCCGGCGCGGGCTCGGGGAAGGCTAGAGGACGCGCCTTCACCGGCGGCAGGCGTTCACGAATCAGGCTCATGCGGCGGTGGTGTTCGACGCCATAGGCCGCCCAGTTGCGCTGCAGCCCTCGCAGCGCGTCGGCGGCGGCCTTGACGGAGGGCGCCTTGATCTCCTGGGGATCAGTCCAGGTATCCAGCGCCCAGGCGGCGTGCAGCGGAGGATCGGGCGACAGCGCGAGGCGGCCATGCCAATGGGCGACGGCCACGCGACGGCGGGCGAGTTCCTCGGCAAGCGGCGCCTCGAAGCCTTCGGCGGCAAGGTAGGCGGCGCGGATCATCTGGCGCGCATGGCGGACACGGCCAGCAGCAGCCAACCGGCCATCAACAAAGCGCCGCCAGTGGGCGCCACCACGCCCAGGGACACGCCGGCCAGTCCCAGGCTGTAGACGGCGCCGCAGAAAAGCACGGTGCCGAGGGCAAAGGCCACGCCGGCCGCTTGCGCCAGGCCGCCGCCCTTGGGCGCCCACACGCCGGTCGCCAGCAGGGCCAAAGCGTGCCAGCCTTGCATTTGCACAGCGCTGTCAACCCTGTGCAACGCCACCGAATCGAGCCTGCCCAGGCCATGCGCCGCCACCGCCGCCATGGCCACCGTGCCGAATCCGGCCAGTGATCCCAACACAATCCAAATCCGCTGCATCTGCCTGTTCCCCAGCGCGTGCGCTGCTTGTAGCATGCCCGCATCATGCCCCGTGGCGACCTGTTCCCTGAGATCGGACCCTACGAGACCGGCTACCTGCCGTTGTCCGGAGGCCATGTGATGTACTGGGAGCAGGCTGGCAACCCCAACGGCCGCCCAGTGCTGTTCTTGCATGGCGGCCCGGGCGCGGGCGCGGGCGCGGTGCATCGCCGCTTCTTTGATCCGCAATACTGGCGCATCCTGATTTTCGACCAACGTGGCGCTGGCCGTTCCCGTCCACTCGGCGGACTAGAGCACAATACGACACCCGATCTGGTGGCCGACATCGAGCTGCTGCGCCGGCATCTGGC
>CAXTXZ010000508.1:2281-3418 GCA_964248015.1 uncultured Rhodopila sp.
TTGCCGGCGGCGGGGCTGCTGGGGCACATGGACCGGATCAGCCACATCCCGGCGGAGATCGTGCAGGGACGCTATGACATGATCTGCCCGGCGACGAGCGCCTTCGCGCTGGCGGCGTCCTGGCGCAACGCGCGCCTGACGATCGTGCCGGACGCGGGGCACTCGGCGCTGGAGCCGGGGATACGCCGAGCGCTGGTGGCCGCGGTGGAGCGGTTCCGGGTCGGGCGGTAACGGAGGATCGGCGTGAAAGTGGGCGTCATCGGGCTCGGCAGCATGGGGATGGGCGCGGCCCTGAACCTGCTGAAGAAGGGGCACAGCGTGACGGGGTGCGACATCCGGGCCGAAAGCAGGGCGGCGTTCAGCGAAGCGGGCGGCGCGGTGGTGGAAGCGCCGAACGGCTTGCCGCCGGACCTGGAGGCGGTGGTCGTCTTTGTCATCAACGCGGCGCAGACGGAACAGGTGCTGTTTGGCGAGACAGGCTGCCTGCCGGTGATGCCGAAGGGCGGCGTGGCGCTGTGCTGCGCCACGATTGCGCCGGAGGCCGCCAAGGCGCTGGGCCAGACAATCGAGAATGCCGGCTTCCTGATGCTGGACAGCCCGGTGTCAGGTGGATCGACCGGCGCGCATGCCGGAACGATGACGGTGATGGGATCGGGCTCGGAGGCGGCGTTCGCCAAGGCGGGGCCGGTTCTGGAGGCGATTTCCACCAAGGTCTGGCGGTTAGGGCAAGAGATTGGGATTGGCAGCACGGTCAAGATGGTCAACCAGTTGCTGGCGGGCGTGCACATCGCCACGGCGGCCGAGGCGCTGGCGCTGGGCATCCGCGCCGGGGCAGACCCCGAGACGCTGTTCAAGGTGATCTCGGAGTCGGCGGGCAGTTCGTGGATGTGGCAGAACCGGGTGCCGCATATCCTGGCGGGCGACGATACGCCGTCCTCGGCGGTTAACATCTTTGTCAAAGATTTGGGGATTGTGCTGGATCAGGCGCGGGCGCTGACGTTTCCGCTGCCTTTGGCGGCGGCGGCGCATCAGTTGTTCCTGGCGGCGGCGGCGAATGGCCAAGGGTATAAGGACGATGCGTTCGTGATCCGGGTGTGGTCGGCGCTGACCGGGATCAAGCTGCCGGAGAAGGGTTGA
>CAXTXZ010000509.1:0-3405 GCA_964248015.1 uncultured Rhodopila sp.
TACCTGTTCATCTGCGCCTTCATCGCCAACGCGGCGAGCTTCGTGCTGCCGATCTCCAACCCGGCGAACCTGGTGATCTACGGCAGCCACATGCCGCCGTTGCTGCAATGGCTGCCGCGCTACGCGCTGCCCTCGGCGCTGTCCGTCCTCGCCACGTATTATGTCCTGCGCTGGAGCCAGCGCGCCGACCTGCGGCAGGAGATCTCAGCCGATATCGAGGTGCCCGCCCTGTCCGCCGCCGGCAAGATGGCCGCCTTTGGCATCAGCGCGACTGCTGTCGTGCTGCTGGCATCGTCCGGCTTTGACATCCAGCTCGGGTTGCCGACCTTCCTTGCGGGCCTGGCCACGGCGGCCCTTGTCCTGACCCGCTCCCAGTGCGGCGTTTCCGAGGTGGCGAGGAACATCTCGTGGAGCGTGCTGCCGCTGGTCGCCGGGTTGTTCGTGCTGGTGGAATCGCTGGAGAAGACCGGCGTCACGCGCGCGCTGTCGGTACTGCTCCAGCAACTCGTGCAGCAATCCGCGACGATGGCCGCCTGGGCGTCCGGCGTCGTGCTCGCCGTCGGCTGCAACCTCCTCAACAACCTGCCGGCCGGCCTGGTGGCCGGACGCGTGGTCGAGATGGCGCATGTGCCGGATCACGTGCGCAGCGCGGTGCTGATCGGTGTCGATCTTGGCCCGAACCTGTCCGTCACCGGCTCGCTGGCCACCATCCTGTGGCTCACCGCGCTGCGTCGCGAAGGCCAGGGCGTGAGCGCCGGAGCCTTCCTCAAGCTTGGCGCGCTGGTCATGCCGCCGGCGCTTCTTCTCGCGATCGCGGGCGTATTCGCGTTCGGCTGAATCTTTTTCCGGAGAACCAAACTAGTGCAGAACCTCAGCTCGGCCTGGCTCTATCCCCTTATCCTGATCGCGGGCGCATTGCAGGCGTGGGGACCGCCGATGAACGGGGCGCTGCGGAAGTCGCTGGAGAATCCCTGGCTTGCCAGCACCGTCTCCTTTTTGCCGATCGTGGCCTTCCTGCTGGTGTTGTTCCTTTGCCTGCCAAACCCGCTGCCTTCCCTGAAAGGCATCGGCGCAATGCCGTGGTGGGCGCCTCTTGGCGGCTTGCTCGGCGCGTTCGCCGTGGTGATGGGCCTGCTGTTCGTGGACAAGATCGGCGCCGGCCCGTTCGCCGGGCTGACGATCACCGCGAACATCCTGATGTCGCTGGCTGTCGATCATTTCGGCTGGTTCGGCATCGAGCAGCACAGCCTCAACATCTGGCGCATGCTGGGTGGCGCCCTGATGACCGGCGGCATTGTCCTGATTGCGATGTTCTGACATGGCCAAAGCCGATGACGGCGTGCTTGCGCAGGCGAAAGACGCCGGGTTTCGCCGGCAGTCGCTTGATGCGGTGAACTTCCTGCTCGCCGACGTGCGCGGCGCGCTTGGTCCCTACCTCAACGTCTTCCTGATCACGCAGCAGCACTGGAGCCAGACCGAGGTGGGCTGGGTCACGACGATCGGCGGCCTGATCGGGCTGGCGGCGCAGACGCCGGCGGGCGCCCTCATCGATGCCACGCGCAGGAAACGCGAGGCCGTCGTGCTGGCGCTGATCGTCCTGGGGATCGGGGCCGTCATCATCTTTGCCGCGCCGAGCTTCTGGCCGGTGCTGGTCGCCAACACCGGGATGGCTGTCGTCGGCGATGTGTTTGGGCCCGCCGTCGCGGCCGTCACGCTCGGGTTGTACGCTCGAAAGCAGCTTGCCCGCCGCATGGGGCGCAACTCCGCCTTTGATCATGCGGGCAATGTCGCCATAGCCGCCGTGGCGGGCGGCGTAGGCTATCTTTTCTCGCAGCGCGCCGTGTTCCTGATGGTGCCTGTCTTTGCCGTGCTCGCGTCGCTCGCGGTGCTGTCCGTCCCGCACAGGGCGATCGACCAGGACCGCGCGCGGGGCCTGGGCGAGGGAGAAGCCAGGACGGAAGGCGGACCGGCGCCGTCGGGCATCCTGAGCTTGCTTCGATGCAAGCCTCTCGCCGTGTTCGCCCTGTGCGTGATGCTGTTCCACTTCGCCAACGCGCCGCTGCTGCCGCTGGTTGGCCAGAAACTGGCGCAGTCGCATCCTGCCTGGGCCACGGCCATGATGTCGTCCTGCATCATCGCGGCTCAGCTTATCATGTTGCCCGTGGCCCTGGCGGTCGGGCGCACGGCTGACCGCTTCGGCCGCAAGCCCATCCTGCTGGCCGGCTTTGCCGTGCTGCCCATCAGGGCGGCGCTTTACACCTTCTCGGACAGCGCGCCGTGGCTGATCGCGGTGCAACTGCTTGATGGCGTGGGCGCCGGCATCCTCGGCGCGATCACGCCGCTGGTCATCGCCGACCTGATGCGCGGGACCGGCCGCTACAACTTGGCGCAGGGAGCAGTGGCCACCGGGCAGGGCGTGGGCGCGTCCTTGAGCGGACTGGCCGCTGGCGTCATTGTGGATCACTTCGGTTATTCGGACGCGTTCCTGACTTTTGGAGCGGCCGCCTGCGCGGCGCTTGCCACCCTGTTCCTTGCATTGCCGGAAACGGCCTCAGGCAATGGGCCCATGTCGTAGCCAGCCTGCTTCAGACCTTCCCGCAAGGTCCAGAAGGCCTAAAGTGCGACCTGGGTCGTCCGGCGCGTTGAGAGATCAATCCCGGTTCGCATGGCTGTTACGCTGCTGCTTGGCTTGACGGTGTCATGAGTTGCCACGGATTGGCACTGTTTGGAGGGTTGTGCGAACTCCTGGATGGGCGAGCGGCATGGCCTGCGGGTGATGTTTGACGTCACCCACCCTGTGGGGAGGGAGCGCGCCATGAGCAAGCGAGAAGGTGGGAGCGACACGGGCGGGATCGAAGCGCTGCTGCCCGCGGACGGGGGTTTCCTGCGATCGGCGGTGCGGGCGGCGTTGGAAGCGGGGAGGACGGAGGCGCTGCCTGCGGAGCGCGGCGAGCGAGCCGGGGAGCGTCGCGGGTGCCGCAGCGGCTTGCGCGGCCGCTCGCGGATCACCCGTGTTGGCATCATCGCGTCGCGGGCGCCGGAGCGACCGGCCAGGCTTGTTTCCGACGGAGCTGTTTGGGCGCTGCCGGCGTTCGGGGAAGGCGCTGGCCGGCGCGTTGGCTCGGATGCGCGCAAGGCGTCTCAACCCGCAAGGCCAAGGCGGTGACGGGGACGCTTGCGGGCACGGTTCCCCGGCCTCGGCGGCCAGCGGCGTGAACCAGGCGCTGGACGCGGCGCCGACGGCGTTTGCGGTGCGTCGCCTGGACGAGCCTTGTCCTTGCCTGGCCCTGGACGCTCGCCACGAGCCGGGGCGCGAGGGCGGTGATCGCCAGCCAGGCCGCCCTGGCCGCGGTTGCGGTTGATGGCGAGGGCCGGCGCCAGATCCTCGGCGTTGGCCTGGCGGGC
>CAXTXZ010000510.1:0-3403 GCA_964248015.1 uncultured Rhodopila sp.
GCTCCGCCCTCCCGCGCGCCTCCGCCAACGGGGGGGACGGCCCCCTGGCCTGGTTCCTTGCGGAACAAGCCGCCCTGCGCGACGGCGCGCCGGCCTTGGCCAGCCCGGAAGGGTCGTTCGGCGATCGGCTGGCGCAGCGCCTGCCGCCCGATGCCGACTTGCCGGCGCAGTACCGGCTGGCGCTTGGCGTCGCCGCCTCGCCCAGCGCCGGCCTGTTCCTGCCAATGGGCTTCGAGTTCGTCACCCGGCGCAAGTTCGATCCCGCCCTGGCAACGGCGGCGGACCTTGACGCCTCGCGCGGCGAGATGCCGGCGGACCTGACGGATGACGTCGCCGCCGCCGTTCATCTCGCCAGCGCCTTGCCGCCGGCGCGGCTGCTGCGTCCGCTCGCCGGGCCTGGCGCCCCCGTCACGGCGCTGCTGCGCGCGGATGCGGCCGACATACGCGACGCGACGGCGGCCACCTTGGTGTTGATCAACCCCGACACCCTTCATCCGGCGCCTTTGGGGATCAAGCTCAACCCGTTGCCAGCGACGGCGGGCGCGCCGTTCATCGCTGATGAGGCCGGCGAGGGCATCCTCCGCCCGGGGGAAGTGCGGGTTGTCGCCTGCCGCCGAGCGGCGGATGTCCTGGGCGGCGGCGATGTGACGTTGACCCATGCCTGGGCCGCGGCGTCCCGGATCGCCGTCGAGGATGTCCAACCCGTCGTGCCGGACGGCGACTACCCGGCCAAGACCATCGTGGGCCGCGACGTCACGATCAGCGCCGACGTGTTCGGCGATGGCCATGACGTGCTTGCCGCCGACCTGCTGTGGCGACGGGCGGACGAGGCCGACTGGCGCCGCGTCCCTATGCTGAAAGTGGCCAACGACCGCTGGGAGGCTGTCGTGCGGCCAGCCGCCATTGGCCTGCATCGCTTCGCCGTCGAGGGCTGGTGGGACCAATGGGGCACGTTCACCCATGACCTGCACGCCAAGGTCGCGGCCGGGCAGGCGGTTGCGCTGGAGGCCCAGGAAGGCCAGGCGCTTGTCGCCGCGGCCAATGCGCGCTCCGCCGGCGCGTTGCGGGCCTGGCTGGCGGCGGATGTGGAGGGCCTGCTGTCCGACGGGCTGGCGGCGGCGATGAAGCAGGCCGATGACCGCCCCTTCGCCGCCCGAAGCGCGGAGCACAGCATGCGGGTCGATCGCCCCGCCGCCGAGTTCGCCAGTTGGTACGAGCTGTTCCCCCGTTCCGCCACGCATGACAAGGCGGTGCACGGCACCTTTCGCTCGGTCATCCAGCGGCTTCCCGATATCCGGGCCATGGGATTCGACGTGCTCTACTTCCCGCCGATCAACCCGATCGGCCGGATCAACCGCAAGGGGCGCAACAACAGCCTGAAGGCGGAGCCGGGCGATGTCGGCAGTCCCTATGCGATCGGCAGCGCCGAGGGCGGGCATGACGCGGTGAATCCCGCCCTTGGCACGCTGGAGGATTTCCGCGCCATGCTGCGCGCCGCGCATGGCCATGGCTTGGAGATCGCTGTCGATTTCGCGGTGCAGTGCGCGCCCGACCATCCTTGGGTGACGCAGCACAGGGACTGGTTCCGCTGGCGGCCCGACGGCTCGATGCGCTACGCCGAGAACCCGCCGAAGAAGTACGAGGACATCGTCAACCCCGACTTCCATGGCGAAGCCTCGTTCCCCGCCGTCTGGCACGCGCTGCGCGATGTCATCCAGTTCTGGGTGGACCAGGGGGTCAAGATCTTTCGCGTCGACAACCCCCACACGAAGCCGCTGCCGTTCTGGCAGTGGATGATCGCCGACATCCAGGACCGCCATCCCGACGTGCTGTTCCTGGCGGAAGCGTTCACCCGGCCCAAGCTGATGTATCGCTTGGGAAAGGTGGGGTTTTCACAGTCCTACACGTACTTCACCTGGCGCAACACGAAGGCCGAGATCACCGAATACCTCACGGAGCTGACGGCTCCGCCGGTTGCCGATTTCTACCGGCCGAATTTCTTCGTCAACACGCCGGACATCAACCCGGTTTACTTGCAGGCATCGGGCCGGCCTGGCTTCCTGATCCGCGCGGCGCTGGCGGCGACGCTGTCGGGCCTGTGGGGCGTTTATTCCGGGTTCGAGATATGCGAGGCGGCGCCGCTGCCGGGCCGGGAGGAATACCTCGATTCGGAGAAATACGAGATCAGGCCGCGCGATTACGCGGCGCCCGGCAACATCGTGGCGGAGATCGCGGCGCTCAACCGGATCAGGCGCCTCCACCCTGCCTTGCAGACCCATCTGGGCCTGCGCTTCCACCCGGCCCACAACGACCAGGTCATTCTTTACGGAAAACGTGATTCGGCCGATGGCAGCATGATCCTTGTGGCGGTGAACCTTGATCCTTATTCTGCGCAAGAAGCAACGATCGAGGTGCCGCTGTGGGTTTTTGGACTGACCGACCAGGCGGACATCGCCGTCAGCGACCTGATGCGGGACACCAGCTTCCGCTGGCACGGCAAGTACCAGCGCATCCGGCTCGACCCGGCCGACCTGCCCTTCGCGATCTGGCGGCTGTCAGGGGCAGCCTGACATGAACGTCATCCAGAGGCTTCCGCAGGTTGCCGCGGCAACCCAGGGCGATCCCTTGTGGTACAAGGACGCGATCATCTACCAGGTGCACGTTAAATCGTTCTGTGATTCAAACAATGACGGCATTGGCGATTTCCCGGGCCTGATCTCCCGGCTGGATTACATCGCGGAGCTTGGGGTCAACACGATCTGGCTGTTGCCTTTCTACCCGTCGCCGCGGCAGGACGACGGCTATGACATCGCCGATTACCGGGGCGTCCACCCGGACTACGGCACGCTGGCCGACGTCAAGCGCTTCATCGCGGCGGCGCACGACAGGGGCATCCGGGTCATCGCCGAACTGGTGGTCAACCACACGTCGGACCAGCATCCCTGGTTCCAGCGGGCACGGCTGGCCAAGCCAGGCTCGATCTACCGCGATTTCTATGTCTGGTCGGATGACGACCGTAAATACGCCGGGACGCGCATCATCTTCGTCGACTCCGAACGGTCGAACTGGAGCTGGGACGACACGGCCCAGGCGTACTACTGGCATCGGTTCTACTCTCACCAGCCCGACCTCAACTTCGACAACCCGGCCGTGCTGGAGGACGTGTTCTCCATCATGCGGTTCTGGCTGGATCTCGGCATCGACGGCCTGCGCCTCGACGCGGTGCCTTACCTGGTCGAGCGCGAGGGGACCAACAACGAGAACCTGGCCGAGACCCACGCGGTCCTCAAGCAAATCCGCGCCGAGTTGGACCGCTACGCGCCGGGCCGCATGCTGCTGGCCGAGGCCAACCAGTGGCCGGAGGACGCCCAGCAATACTTCGGCGAGGGCGACGAGTGCCACA
>CAXTXZ010000511.1:0-3391 GCA_964248015.1 uncultured Rhodopila sp.
AACCTCGCCCAGCTTAACTATGCCCAGCCCAACTATGTCCCGCCCAACCATGCCCGCCACATCGGCTGGCTCACGCCGCCGACCGGCGCTCACAAAGGAAAGCGCATGCACAAGATCGCGATGCTGGGAATGATGTTGCTGGCCTCGACGCCGGTCCTGGCGCAGCCAGCCAATCCCCCCGCCCATCCGGACGACTCCAACAGGACGGCCGTCGAACGCGTCGACCAGCGGGCCGAGCAGATGCATCGCCGCCTGCGGATCACGCCCGGCCAGGAACCCGCATGGCGAGCCTTCGCCCAGGCGATGCACGACAACGCGGCATCGGCCGACCAGGCGTATCGCCAGCATGCCGCCCAGGTCGCCACCCTGTCCGCGGTCGACAACCTGCGCATGTTCACGCAGATCGAGCAGAACCGCGCGCAGGGCCTGCAAGCCATGCTGGCATCGTTCGAATCCCTGTATGGCGTTTTGACAGACGAGCAGAAAAAGACCGCCGACGCGATCTTCCGCCGTCAGGAGGAACGCAGGGCGCAGCGCCAGCGCCTGCGCTAGACGGCTTGATCGCGCGGAAGCAGGGGCCGCGAGTCATGCCAACGGCCCTTGTTGTTGACCGGTAAACCGGTCAACGGCCGCTGGCGCCTTTGATTTGGCGCGTAGCCGCCACGCCAACCCCGCGCGTGCCGGTCAGTCCTTCGGGCCGCCGGCATCAGTCATGATCCGCCGCCGGCCGGAAGCTTTCGCGGCACGCGCTGGGACGGACCCGCCCCACGGCGGCCAGTCCCAGCCGCGGGCCCTGCCATCAGGCAGCGGCATGCGAAGCCGCCTGCCAGGCCGCCTGGCCTGCCCTTGGCCCGCGACCGGACCGGCCGGCTGGCTTTGGCAAGTTGCGTTCCCAACGCCGGCTTTTTGTTCCGGCTGCCGAACACGTGCGGATGTGCCGCCCGTGCCCGGAGCGGCATCCTTCAGGGCCGGCGTCCGCGGGATCAAGCCACCTGACGCGAAATCCGCCAAAGCGTGGGCATAACGCAGGATTAACGAATAATTAACGACGTGTTAGCTAATTGGGGAGGGCTGATGGCAATAGGCTACGCAATATGCTGCTTCTTCCCGGCGCCCGGCGTTTGCTTCCCGCGTTCTCGCTGCACGGGCGCCTGGCGCTGCTCGTCGTTGCGACAGTGCTTCCCTTGCTCGCCTTCAGCCTGGCCGAAGTTTACCTGGCGTATGAAGCCGAGCGGGCGAACTTCGGCGAACGCACGTTGCAGCTCGCCCGCGCCATTGCGCGCATGATGGAGGCGGACCACCAGGTGAAAATGGTGGGCCTGCAAGCCCTGGCGCTGTCTCCCGCCCTGCAAGCCGGCGACGTGGAGGCGTTCCGGCCGGTGGCGCGGGACTTCATCAAAACCCAGCCGGTGGGAAGCACGCTCGGCTTGGCCGACGAGACGGGCCAGCTTCTCCTCGCTGTTGGCGACGTGCCCGCGGGCGTGCCGCTGCCAAGGCGGCATCACATGGCAACGCAGGAGCAGGTGTTCCGCACCGGGCGCCCTGCCGTGTCCGATCTGTTCACCAACGCGATCACCCAGCGTCCCACCTACACGATAGAGGTGCCCGTGCTGCGGCAAGGGCGCGTGGTCTATGACTTCGGGCTAGACCCCACTCCGGCCAGCCTGTCTGACCTCATTTCCCGGCAGCGCCTGGAAGACGGCTGGGTGGTGTCCGTCATCGATGCCCAGGACGTCGTTGTCGCCCGCTATCCTGACGGGGACAAGTTTATCGGGCATCGTTCCTCATCGTCGCTGCTGCCGGTGCTCCGGGACCGGCGCGAGGTCGTTGCCGAGACGGTTTCGCTGGAGGGCACGCCGCTCCTGTCCGCCATCAGCTCCGCCGACTCGTCAGGCTGGCGCGTTGGCGTCGGCGTGCCGCGCAAGCTGGTGTACGGGCCCTTGCGCCAGAGAGGCCTCACCATCCTTGCCGTCGGCGGCGTTGTGCTGCTGGTCAGCCTGGTCTCGGCGGCATGGCTGGCCCGCCGGATCGCGCGGCCGATCGCGCGGCTCGCCCGTTTCGCCCACGAGGCGGCGCAGCGCGCGGGCCCGCTCGTTCCGGCGCAAGTGACCGGGCTGCGCGAGGTGGACGAGGTCGGCCAGATCCTGACCGCGGCGACGCTGTCCCTGCGCACGCTGGCCGACACGCTGGAGCAGCGCGTCGAAACGGAAGTGGCGGAGCGCGTCCGGGCCGAGGACGCGCTGCGCCAGTCGCAAAGGATGGAGGCCGTGGGGCAGCTCACGGCAGGCATCGCGCACGACTTCAACAACCTGCTGCAAGCGCAGATGGGCGGGCTGGAACTGCTGCTCAACACCGTGCGGGGCCAGGAGCGTCCGATCCGTTACGCCCGGATGGCGCTCGCAAGCTGCGAGAAGGCGGCCAACCTGACGCACTCCCTGCTGTCCTTCTCCCGCCAGCAGATGCTGCGGCCGGAGGCGGTGGACGCGCCCGCGCTGCTGGCGCGGCTGCAAGCCTTGGCGGGGCGCGCGCTGGACCCCCGGATCAAGCTGCGGATCGACGCGGAGGCCGGCCTTGCCCGGCCGCTGGCGGACGCGGCGCAGCTTGAAACCGCCTTGCTCAACCTGTGCCTGAACGCGCGCGACGCCATGGCCGGCCGCGGCGGCCAGTTGCTTGTCGAAGCGTGCAGCGGGATGGCGGCCATGTCTTCCGCCCAACTGCCGCGCGGCCTGGAGCCGGGGCGCTGCGTCGTGTTCGTCGTCACCGACGAGGGAAGCGGCATGGACGCCGCGACCCTGGCCCGGGCGTGCGAGCCGTTCTTCACGACCAAGGGCGTCGGCAACGGATCGGGCCTCGGCCTGTCCATGGTGCAGGGTTTCGCCCGCCAGAGCGGCGGCGAGCTGCTGATCGAAAGCTCGCTTGGCGTCGGCACCCGCGTCGCGATCTGGCTGCCCCAGGCGCCTCCAGGCAAGGCCGTCCACGACAGGAGAGACGCCCTCCTCGACAGGAGAGAGGCTGTCCACGACAGGAGAGGGAATCGCAATGAGGAGCCGCCGCACGGGCAAGCCGCCAGCAAGCCGCGGGTTTCTGGCCGCGTGCTGCTCGTGGACGACGACGCCAGCGTGCGGGAAATCATCGCCGAGGCCCTGGAAAGCGCGGGCTTCGAGGTCATCCTGGCGGGCAGCGGCGAGGAAGGCATGGCCATGCTTCGCGTCCGCGATGCCCGGTTCGACGCGCTCGTGACGGATTACGCCATGCCAGGCATGACCGGAGGCGAACTGATGGCGGCGGCCCAGCGCGAGCGGCCGTTCTTCCCTGGCCTGGTCATCACCGGCTACGCCGAGACAGCGCAGCTTGGCGAGGTCCCGAAGGGATGCCAGGTGATCCACAAGCC
>CAXTXZ010000512.1:0-2079 GCA_964248015.1 uncultured Rhodopila sp.
GGCCCTGGGCCACGCGCTCAACAACCCGCCGCAACGCCCGTGGCGCAATACTACCTGGCGCAGCGCGCGGCGGGCGTGACTGGCGGCGGAGGACCACCCGCGATCGGCGGCGGGGCCGGCTTCGGCGGCCTGGTTCCCTATAACGGCATGCCGCCCTTGAACCTTGGTCCGCAGCCGCCACGAGGCGGACGCGGCGGAGGACCTGGCGGCGGCGGGCGTGCTGGGCTTCGGCGGCTCCGACCCGGCCAGCCGGGCGGCGGCGGTCGAAAAGTTCGCGGCGATCTATCCCACGATCCTGCGCCTGGGCGAAGTCGCCGAAATGCAGCACATGGGCGGCATGGGCGAGTCCATGGTCGCGGCGATCAGCTACGCGCACATGACGGATCGCTATGACCCGAAAGACCTGGAACCGGGCCTTGACCGGCTGCTGAACGTGGCGCGGCTGACGCATGAAAGCGTGGCAGGCGAGCAAGCCGTGCTGAAGTACTCCGTGCCGATCGGCCAGGCGGCCGGCATGAAAGCCGACGACATCGCGGGCCTGACCGGCTTCCTGCAAGTGCTGGGCTTCAGCGGCACGACAGCGGGCACCGGCCTCGGCCAACTGATCTCCGGCCTCGCGCCGATTTCGATCACCAGGCATGGAGCCGACGCCAAGGCCAAGGCGCTTCAAGCCCTCGGCGTGATGGACGACAAGGGCGGCATCAGGGAAGACGTGGCGCCCGGCGGCCATGTCAACGCCATGGCGCTGCTTCAGCACATCGCCGATTTCGCCAAGAAGAACGAGCCGATCGAGGTCCTCAAGGTGCTTCGCGAAGCGTTCACCGTGCGCGGCATGCGGGTGGCGGGCGCGATGGAAAGCCCGGACGCCATACCGCGCCTGGTCACCTACATTGACCAGTTGAACCGCTTGCCAGGCGCGCGCGCCACGCAAGACGCGCTGGCGCAGTCGCCTTTGCAGGCCTTTGAACAGATGCTGGCCCGCGCCAACGACGTCGGCAACACGCTGGTGACGGGAACCTTGCCCGGCCTGCAAAAAGCCTTCGAGGGGCTGACGGCGGTTCTGACGGGCCTGAACACGTTCCTGAAGGACCATGAAGGCACGGCTACGGTCGGCGGCTACATGGCCGAAGCCTTGGGCCTCGGCTTCCTGTTCAAATCCGGCAAGGGCCTCCTGGGCATGCTGGGCGTCGGCGGAGGGGCTGGCGCGGCGGGAACTGGCGCCATGGCGACAGGCGCGACCGGCGTGCTGGGCACATCCCTGGGCCTGGGGCTGCTGTTCGGCATCACCAAGGCCGTGAAGGATGGGCTGGACGCCGGCGGCGACGCGATCATGGATAAGATGTTCGGGCCCGGCTACGCCAAGCGCATGCATGAGGACCTGGCGAAAGGCGCGCCGAACCTGATCGGATCGGCGAATGCCGGGGAGATCCCCACCGTCAAGATCGTGCCGTCAGGGGAGCAGTCCATGGCCGCGCAGATCGGCGCGGCGGTCAAGGCGGCGCTGGTTGGCCTTGGCGTCAACCTGGACGGCAAGAAAGTCGGCGAGATCGTCGCCGGGCGCATGGCGGACCAGTTGGCGCGTCCGCCCACGGGATCGGCCGCCGCCGACATCAGGCTGTCGCCTTGGATGCCCGGCGTGCTCGGTCAAGGCGCGCATTGATGGCAAGCCTGTTTTCCACGCTGTCGAACGTCAGCGAGGCGGTCAGCGCGCTGTCGTCCCTGGCGTTCGGCGCAACCGGCGGCGTGGTGCTGGGCAGCTTCGCGTTCAACGGCTTCGAGGTGCCAGACCATGTCAGCCTCGGCGGCTCAATGGGCATGGCCGTCCACAAGCTGCCGGGCGGCGAGCGGCACATCAACCTGATGGGCGACGATCCCGCCGACATAAGCTGGGCCGGCCTGATCATGGACGGCGACCCAAACCGGCGCGCGCGGGAGCTGGAACGGATGCGCGCGGCCGGCAAGCCGCTCACCTCGGGCCTCGCGGGCGCGTTCGCCCCGAACAGCGCGCGCCGTTGGCTCCGTGTCTTCCTGGCGTGCGACTACTATGCCCGCACCCTGTCTGCCCACGTCCCGCGCGAG
>CAXTXZ010000512.1:2089-3385 GCA_964248015.1 uncultured Rhodopila sp.
TCACGTCCATGCCGGCCACCCTGGCGCCCATCATGTCAACCGCGCAAGGCGTGGGGGGCGCGCTGGGAAAGCTTGTGCCGGGTTCGCCCCTGCTGGCGCAGGCCGCGGCGCGGCTCGGCGCCGTCAACGGCCAGGTGGCGATGCTGGCCAGCGCCGCGGGCGGCGTGCTTTCGGCGGCGTCGTCCGCGACCTCGTTGATCAGCGGCAGCGCTTCGCTTTCGCAAGTCACCGCGTCTTCCGGCGTGCTGGCGCAGGCCACGCAATCGGCCGGCTACATCGGCCGCGCCATTCGGAACCTGACCTAGATGGCGAACCTGCGCACCATCGCCGTGTCCGGCGGCAACCTTTGGTCCATCGCGGCCAGAGAACTAAATGACGCGACGCAAGCGTCACGGATCGCGGCGCTGAACGGCCTGACCGATCCCATGCTGACCGGCCAGATGACGTTGCTGTTGCCACCGCTTGACGCCGGCGCAACGGGCGGCCTGCCGCCGCAATGAGCGATCCGGGAAATCGCTCGTGATGAACGACCCGCTTGCGCCACAAACCGCGACGGACGCGCCGCGGCTGCGGATCAAGGCGAACGGCGTGGTCATGCCGGGCGCGCTGAAGGCGTCCGTAAGCCAGAATAACTATTACGCCTGCGACCATTTCAGCGCCTCGTTCGTGATGGACATGGGGCCGCGGGGCTGGTGGGACGCGCCGCCGCCGCTGATGATCGAGATCGAGATGTCCGCGGACGGCACGGCCTGGCCAGCGGCGCCGCTGTTCGTGGGCGAATGCGACCATATCCAGACGCACTTGCTGGCCGGCTTGCTGGAAATGGAAGGGCGCGACCTGTCGGCGCGGTTCATCGAGGCGAAAACCCAGGAAGGCTTCCCGAACAAGACGGCCAGCGAAGTGGTCGCCATCCTGGCCGCGCGGCACGGCGACATGGCGACGCGGATCACGCCGACAACCACGCTGGTCGGCCGCTACTACAGCCAGGACCACGCCAAGGTGTCGCTCGGGCAGTTCAGCAAGGTCACGACTGAATGGGACCTGCTGGTGTTCCTGGCGCGGAACGAGGGCTTCGACGTGTTCATGGACGGCGCGACCCTGGTGTTCCAGCCGACGGTCGATCCGGCGTCTGATCCCTACGTGCTGAACTGGACGCCTCCCCAATCCGGCGCCAATGGGCCCGTGCCGCGGCTGAACGCGATCAGCCTGAACCTCGAACGCAGCTTGACGCTGGCGAAAGATGTCCAAGTGACGGTCAGAAGCTGGCACGGGCGCCAGGGCCGCGCCTTCGTCAAA
>CAXTXZ010000513.1:0-3384 GCA_964248015.1 uncultured Rhodopila sp.
ATCGAAGACGAAGCCGTCTTCCCAGCAGAGCCGGTAGAAGGGGTTCACGGGGACGAGCGTCACGTCGTCCGACATGCGACGGCCGGGGGGCCGGCCCCCCGCGGGGCGGCCGGTCGGGGGGGGGGGTGGGGGCTGCTCACCGTCAACCGCCGGCGGCCACGGCCGGGTTCCGGGCCGGCTGGGTTTCCGGCATCGCCAGCCACGCCGTCATGAAAGCGACCCCACCGATCCCGGCCAGCATCAGGAACGCGGTCACCATTCCCCCCGCGTCCGCGACCTCGCCCGACAGCGTCGTGCTGGCCGCCGCCCCGAGATACATCGCCAGCCCCAGGATCCCCATGCACAGGTTGAAATGCGCCGATCCCAGGGTCAGGTCGGCCGCCAGCAACGGCAACATCACGCCGAACACCGCCGCGCTGACCCCGCTGATCGCCTGGCCCGCCACTAACGGCCAGGCGCCCGGCAACACCGCCAGCAGCAGGCCGCGCACCGGCAGCGCGCCCCAGCCCAGCAGCAGCAGCCGCCGCCGCCCAAGCCGCTCCGCCGCCCTGCCGACCCAGGGGGAGGACAACGCGACGATGCATTGCGGCACGACGATGCAGGCCGCGATGATGATGTTGGCGAAATGCCCTGCCCGCATGGTCACCGCCGACGCCGCCAGCGGCAGCATCGCGGCGTTGGACAGGTGGAACAGCATCACGCAGGCAAAGAAGACCAACAGCCGCCGGTCGCCGAGAAGCCGCCTCAGCGCCGACCAATCGGCGACGCCGCCTGTCCTGTGCCGCGCCGGACAACCTGGATCGACCCGCCACAGCGCCAGCAACGCGGGCACGCAAAGGGCGGCGGTCAGCAGGAACACGAATCGCGACGACAGGTAGGCCCCGGTCGCGCCCATCACCGCCGCCGCAAGACCGTTGCCGATCGAGGCGTAGCGCGCGTTGCGCCCCAACCGCTCGCCCAGCGCCGCATGGCCCGCCAACTGCAAGCTGACCGCCGCGATCGCCGGCGTCAGGACGCAACTGGCCAGGCCGTGCAGCATCTGCGCGACCAGCACCGGAAGCAGCGTGGGCAGCACCGCCAGCAGCAGCGCCGCCGCCATGATGCCGCAAAGCGCGCCCGCCGCCATGCCCCGCTTGTTCCGCGCCGCGTCCACCAGCGCGCCCGCCGGCAACTGGCTGATCATGGATGTCATCGTGCCCAGCGTCAGCACGAAGCCGATGTCCACCTGCGTCCACTTAAGCGTCGTCAGGTAGACCGCGACAAAGGGGCCAAACCCAGTCTGCGCATCCGCCACGAAGAAATTCACCAGGTCCAAGGCGCGATCGCCACTCGGCCGGCGCCAGGCGAACCGCCGCATCACGGGGACCTAACGCGGCGCGGCCGGGACGTCGGCGGGCGTCACCACCGGCGCGGCCTTGTCAGGGTTCAGGAACTCCGGCGCGGCCTTGATCTCGTTCGGGGTCATGTCGAGGGCGATGCGGTGCTTGCCCTCGGCCGGGTTGAAACGCAGCGCGCTCCAGTGCACCGCGACCTTGCGGTTGCCGACCCCCATGAAGCCGCCGAAATCAATCACCGCCGCCTGGGGCTGGCCGTTCTCATCCACCAGCACATCGACCAGCCGCCCGAGGTCGGCGCCGCCCGCGTCAACCACGCGGCGGCCGAGGATCGCCTCCGCCGCCTCGGGCGCCACGGTCTGCACCGAACTGGTCGCGGCGGGCGCGTCATCGGCCCACGCACGGGATGACAGCGACAAGCCAGCCATTACGATCACGATCCAGACTCTGTGTTGACTCGGTTTCACCATTCATCCCTCACTTAAGCGTCATCTCCGCCAAGATCAAATTTTCCGGCGCTTCCCCTTTGCAGTGTTGCCGGCACGCCGCACCTTCCCTCCTCGGCGACGTCATCATACCAAGCACCTTTGCGTCCAAGCGTCGCCTGCCCGGGAGTTGCCTGATCGCCATGCGTCAAGTTGCGCTGAACACTGAAACCGACTGGGACGGCTGGCGCCATGCCGCCCGCCGCCTGGTGCTGGCGGGGATCGCGCCGGCCGACGTCGCCTGGACGGTGGGCGGCGCCTCCGAACCTCTGCCCGAGGCGTCGGGCACGTTCAACCTTCCCCGCGCCCTGGTGCTGCTCGCCTCAACCGCTTTCCAGGCTCGGCAGGCGGACCGCTTCGGGCTGCTCTACAGCCTGGTGTGGCGCGCGCATGCCGGCGAGAAGCTGCTGGAGGAAGGTGATGGCGACCCCGATGTGGCCCTGGCCCGACGGCTGGCCCTGCTGGTGCGCGCCGACGCCCACCGCATGCGCACCAACATGCGCTTCCTCCCGATGCCCGATGCGGGCAAGACCCGGTTCTTGGGCTGGTTCGCGCCCGACCATTTCGTCCTGCCGGCCAATGCCCAGCTTATCGCCCGGCGTTTTCCCGACCAGCCGTTCTCGGTTGTCACGCCCGACGGGGCCGCGCACTGGGATGGCGCGCTGCGCTTCGGCTCCGGTTCGCGGCACATCCAGGATGACGAGACCCTGCGCGCCTGGTGGGAACAACACGGCGCGCAACTGCTGGAGGAGGCGGTGGCCGGAACCTCGGTCCCGGAAGCCGAGGCGCTGGACGAAAATCCTCGCTCCCCTGATCAACCGGCCTTGGGTCCCGTGGTGATGCTGGCGGAGCGTGACCCAGCCCTGGTCAAGCTGGAACGCGAGGCGCTGACCTGCGAGCGCTGCCCCTTGTACGCCCCCGCCACGCAAACCATCTTCGGCGAAGGCCCCGCCGGCGCGGCCGTCATGTTCGTCGGCGAGCAGCCCGGCGACCAAGAGGACACGATCGGCCGCCCCTTTGTTGGCCCCGCCGGCCAGATGATGGACCGCGCATTCGAGGAAGCCGGCATCGACCGGCGCGTCGTCTACGTCACCAACGCAGTCAAGCACTTCAAATTCACCCAGCGCGGCAGGCGCCGCATCCACCAAACGCCTGATGTCGCGGAAATCAAGGCCTGCAACGCCTGGCTGAACGCGGAGCGCGAACAGGTTCGCCCCAAGCTGGTGGTCCTGATGGGAGGCTCCGCGGCCCGTGCGATCATGGGCCGGGCTGTGACCATCAGCCGCGAGCGTGGCCGTCCCCTCAGCCTGCCGGACGGCCAGCAGGCCTTCGTGACCGTGCATCCGTCCTATCTGCTGCGGATTCCCGACGCGGACGCCAAGGCCCGCGAATACGCCGCTTTCGTGCAGGACCTGAAGACGATCCGAGGGCTGATGGAAGCAGCCTGACGCCCGCGCGCCGAGGGACCCCCCAGCGTTGCGGTCCCGACACAGCCGTCATAATTCCGCAGCGCCTGGCCAGCAGGAAAAAAAGTTACAAAAGGTAATCGCACCGTTGGAGGGTTT
>CAXTXZ010000514.1:0-3381 GCA_964248015.1 uncultured Rhodopila sp.
GTGATTGACTACGGCAGCGGCAATCTCGCCTCCGCCTCGCGCTCGCTGGCGCTGGCGGCCGAGCGCGCTTGCCTCGAGGCCGAGATCGTGGTCACCGCCGATCCGGACGCGGTGGCGGGCGCGGACCGGCTCGTGCTGCCCGGCCAGGGCGCTTTCGCCGACTGCGCCGACGGCCTGCACGCGGTTCCCGGCATGCGGGAAGCCATCGACCACGCCACGGCGCGCGGCGCTCCGTTCCTGGGCATCTGCGTCGGCATGCAACTGATGGCGCAGCGCGGCCTGGAGCACAGGATCACCCCAGGCTTCGGCTGGATACAGGGGGACGTGACGGAGATGGCGGCCCCTGGCCTGCGCCTGCCGCAGATGGGCTGGAACGGCCTTGACTTCACGCCCGGATCGCATCCGTTGCTGGATGGCCTGCAACCGGACGACCATGTTTATTTCGTGCACAGCTACGCGCTGGCCGGCGGGGCGGCGGGGCAAACCATCGCCACCACCGATTACGGCGGCCCTGTCCCGGCCATTGTTGCCGCCGGCAACCGCGCCGGCACTCAGTTCCATGTCGAGAAAAGCCAGGATGTCGGACTGCGCATCCTGTCCAACTTCCTGCTCTGGACACCCTGATCATGGCCGTCCGCTCCATTGGCGAGACACCGAACCTTTTCGTCGAACGGCTGGAACAGTTCGCGGAGCATGACCTGCCCGCCTTGTGCGAGGCCACGGACGCCGCCATCATCGACGGCGGCGGCTTCGGCTGGGTCAACCCGCCCGGCCGCAAGGCGCTGGAAAGCTACTTTCGCGGCGTGCTGCTGGTGCCGGAACGGGATCTGTTCGTCGCCCGCCTGAACGGCGACATCGTCGGCTCCGCGATCCTGGTGCGCCCGCCGCGCAACAACGAGGCCCAGGCCTTCGCCGCCAGCCTGATGCACGCCTATGTCGCTCCCTATGCGCGCGGGCACGGGCTGGCGCGCATGCTGACCGAAAGCGTGGAGGCGCGCGCCCGCGAACTCGGCTACCACATCCTGAACCTGGACGTGCGGGAAACCCAGACGGCGGCGATCCGGCTTTACCAGTCGATGGGCTACGTGCGCTGGGGCGAGCATCCCGAATACGCCCTGGTCCGCGGCAAGCCGGTCAGCGGGTTGTTCTACTACAAGCGGTTGCGCCCACTGAAAGGGGGCACGGGCGAATGACCGGCCTGACGCTGTATCCGGCGATCGACCTGAAGGACGGCCAGTGCGTCCGCCTGCGCCGGGGCGACATGGCGCAGGCGACGGTCTACGCGGCGGACCCCGGCGCCCAGGGACGGGCATGGCAGGACGCCGGTTTCGCCTGGCTGCATGTCGTTGACCTGAACGGCGCCTTCGCCGGGAAGCCGGTCAACGCCGTTGCCGTGCGGTCCATCCTGGCCAACGTCACCCTGCCCGTGCAACTCGGCGGCGGCATCCGCGACCTGCCCGGCATTGCCGCCTGGCTCGACGCCGGCGTCAGCCGCGTGATCCTGGGCAGCGCGGCGGCGAAAAACCCCTCGCTTGCGCTGCAAGCCTGCAAGTCGTTTTCTGGGCGAATCGCCGTCGGCATAGACGCCAGGGACGGTTTCGTCGCAACCGAGGGCTGGGCGGAAACCTCCATGATGCCGGCAGCCGATCTTGGGCTGCGGTTCGAGGATGCCGGGGCCGCGGCGGTGATCTACACCGACATTGGCCGCGACGGCATGCTCAGCGGGCTGAACCTGGAGCAAACCGTCACCCTGGCTCGGCGGCTGACGACACCGGTCATTGCCTCGGGAGGCGTTGGCTCGCTGGCGGACCTGGCGGCTCTGAAACAGGCGGCCGTGGGCACGCGCATCGAGGGCGTCATCGTGGGACGCGCCTTGTATGATGAGCGTATCGATCCCGCGCAAGCCCTGGCGCTTCTTGCCGGTTGAACTGGGCTTGACGACCCGGCGTCGTCAGGCTGCGCGTTGCCTGCGTCCGGCTGTGCGGTGTCGTCTTATGATGACTGCCTGAACCTTTCGGCAGCGACGGCGTGGCGACAGGCAGGGTTTCATCCTGGCGCCTGCTCGCATGATCCGGACAAGTGCGAGGGTGATCCGGTTCATGCCGCCTTTGTCGATGAGCGTTGTGCGTATCTTCTTGCATCCCACGCCATCGCGTTTTCTAAAGCGTGCCCATGCTGAAGCTGCGTGTCATCCCCTGCCTGGACGTGAAGGACGGCCGCGTCGTGAAGGGCGTGAACTTCGTGTCCTTGCGGGACGCCGGCGACCCGGTGGAGCAGGCCGCGCTTTACGATGCCGCCGGGGCAGACGAGCTGACCTTTCTGGACATCACCGCCAGCCATGAAAACCGCGACACCATCCTTGATGTCGTGTCGCGGACGGCATCAAGGATTTTCCTGCCGCTGACCGTTGGCGGCGGCATACGCTCGACCGAGGACATGCGGCGCCTGCTGCTGGCCGGGGCCGACAAGTGCAGCCTCAATTCCGCCGCGGTCGCGCGTCCCGAGCTGGTGCGGGAAGCCGCGACCAAGTTCGGCAGCCAGTGCGTTGTCGTCGCTGTCGATGCCAAGCGGACCGGCGCCGGCCAATGGTCCGTGTTCACCCATGGCGGACGCCGCGACACCGGGATCGACGTGACGGGTTGGTGCCGGCAGGTCGTGTCCCTGGGCGCGGGCGAGATCCTGCTGACCAGCATGGACCGCGACGGCACGGGAAGCGGCTTCGACCTCGACCTGCTGCGGGCCGCCTGCGCCGCCGTGCGGGCGCCGGTGATCGCCTCGGGCGGCGCCGGCACGCTGCGGCATTTCGTCGAGGGGGCCAGGGCAGGGGCGACCGGCCTGCTGGCCGCCAGCGTCTTCCACTTCGGCAGCTTTGCCATAGCCGAGGTGAAGCAGGCGCTGGCACGGGACGGCCTGCCTGTCCGACAGCCACGCGGGAGCGCCTGACGTGGCCAAGTCCGTCAAGAAGAAAGCCGCGGCGCGCGTTGGGAAAAGCAGGAAATCGGCACGCGCCAAGCCTGTTCCGCCCCCAGTCCCATCCGATGTCGCGGTGCTCGATCGTCTTTTCGAGGTTGTCCTGAGCCGTCGCGATGCCGATCCGTCCATCAGCCACTCGGCGCGCCTGCTGTCGCGTGGGGCTGCGAAGGTCGCGCAGAAGTTCGGCGAGGAAGCGGTTGAATGCGTGATCGAGGCGGTCACCGGCAACAACGA
The DNA here is from genome assembly GCA_964248015.1 of uncultured Rhodopila sp. Classification (GTDB taxonomy): domain Bacteria; phylum Pseudomonadota; class Alphaproteobacteria; order Acetobacterales; family Acetobacteraceae; genus Rhodopila. Next base: position 3,208 of record CAXTXZ010000514.1, read on the forward strand.
CGCCCTGATCGCTGAAAGCGCCGACGTGTTGTACCACCTGATCGTGCTGTGGGTTTCCGCCGGCCTTACGCCTGATCAGATCTGGTCCGAGCTGAACCGGCGCGAAGGCATCAGCGGCATTGCCGAAAAAGCCGCCCGCAGCAAGCCCGTGCCGAGCGCGCACAAAGTGGGAAC
>CAXTXZ010000515.1:0-3374 GCA_964248015.1 uncultured Rhodopila sp.
CGGCGATGGCCTGCTTCCAGTTGGCGGGCAGCTTGCCGTCGTTGCGGCGCTCGAACTCCCCGCGCACCTCATCCGGCGCCCCCTTGACCCGCTCGGCCCAGTCCGCGCGGGCCTTGGCGCCCTTGGCGCCGGTCGCGCGCCATTCGTTGAGCAGGTTGTCGGGGATGACGAACGGAGGCGAATCCCAGTTCAGGATCTTGCGGGCGCCGGCGATTTCGTCTTCGCCGGGCGCGTCGCTGTGGGCCTTCTGGGTGCCGGCCTTGGTGGGGAAGCCGAAGCCGATGATGGTCTTGCAGGCGATCATCGTGGGCTGGTCGGTCACTGAACGGGCGGTGACGATGGCCTCGCGGATGGCGTCGGTGTCGTGGCCGTCGATCTCCAGCACGTGCCAGCCGGAGGCGCGGAAGCGCCCGATCTCGTTGTCGGAAACCGACAGCTTGGTCGCGCCGTCGATGGTGATGGAGTTGTTGTCCCAGAAGGCGATGAGGCGGCCGAGCTTGAGGTGGCCAGCGAGGGAGATGGCTTCCTGGCTGATGCCTTCCATCAGGCAGCCATCGCCCATGAAGACGTAGGTGAAGTGGTTCACCAGGTCATTGCCGAACTGCGCGTTCATGATGCGCTCGCCGAGAGCCATGCCGACGGATTCGGCGATGCCCTGGCCAAGCGGGCCTGTGGTCAGCTCGATGCCGTCGGCGTGGCGGTATTCAGGATGGCCGGGCGTCCTGCTGCCGACCTGGCGGAAGCGCTTGATCTCCTCGATCGTCATGTCCTTGTAGCCGGTCAGGTAGAGCAGGCTGTAGAGCAGCATCGAGCCGTGGCCGTTCGACAGGATGAAGCGGTCGCGGTCGATCCAGTGCGGATCGGCGGCATCGAACTGCATGAAGTCCTTGAACAGCACGGTGGCGATGTCCGCCATGCCCATGGGCGCTCCGGGATGGCCGCTCTTGGCTTGCTGCACGGCGTCCATTGACAGGAAGCGGATGCAGTCCGCCAGGTCGCGGAGATGCTGGTCGCGCGGTGCGGGCACGGTTTTCGGGGCTACGGGCGCCGAGACGGAATCAGCCATGTTCATCCTTTTGCGCCAACTGGTTCAGGCAGCGCGTTATGGTTAACTTACCGGACTAGAGCATTTCCACGATGAGTGGAAACGCTCTAGTCCATATTTCGCGAGCAATTTCATCAGCCTAAGATCGCTTCGCGATTACAGTCAGGCTGATATTGCTCTAGCCTCGCCTAACACGATTGCTTCATTCGTTTGGATGAAAGTGTTTTTAAAATCAGCCGCGCTGCTTGTCGATGGGGCTTGGCAGGCTGCGTGCCCCTTGCAGTGCTTGAGCAGGTTCGCGGATGGCTTTTGGTAACGAGGTTCCTGAGTTGCGGGGACGCTCGCGGCCGGGGTAACGAAGGCCGGTCTCGCCAAGGCCGGCACGCGGGGCGACGCGCGTCAAAGACAGCAGAAGCAGACAGATGGCGACGAACGACACGGAATTTGCCGAAAGGGTGCAAGGGCGGCTGGACCGGCTTGGGCTGGGTTCCGCGGATCTTGCCCGTTTGGCTGGGCTTCCTGACAGTTTCGTTCAAGCGATGCTTGGCGGTGATGCGCTGCCGCCGCGCGGCAAGCGCCTGATCAAGTTGGCCGAGGTCTTGGAAACCTCAGTGTCCTACCTTGTTGGGCTGGACCCTGACACGCCAGTGCCGGAGGAGCATCTTCAGGAAGATCAGGGCAGCCTGGGCCTTCTGGCCGGCGATGAGGAGTCGCTTCTGCGCGCCTACCGGCGGTTGGATATGTCCACACGCGCCGCGCTGCTTCAGATTGCGCTGAAGATGACACCCGAACCCGAGGTTTATGAGAACAAGTCCCGTCAGGTCCAAAGCCGGTGATTGTCAGGCGATAGGCCAAAGATGGAAAAGGGCAGAAAAAAACCCCGTCAAACCGGCGGGGCTTTGATCAATTCTGAAACGCCGAAGCTTACAGCATACGGGAAACCTTATCCCCTTTGAATGAGGATTTTCTTGCCCCCGCGAACTTGCGGCAACAGATGATCATGGGGCTAGTGGTATGGGTTGAGGCATGGAATGTCAAGCTGTGGCAAATTGGATGTTTATGCTGGCTTTGCGAAGTCCACAGGCTGGCCGCGGGTGATTGCGGTATCCTCCGCTAAAGGAAAGCGAGGAGAGCCAGATGAACTGCCCGGGCCAGGCCAGCGACATCAGAAGCGCCGACGAGGCCGCCAACGAACCCAGTGCCGACACCAGCGTTGGTTCTTGTGTCGAAGCAACCTCGCGCCCTCGCAGTTCCAGGGCGATCATGCCTGGCACGGCGATGCCGATACGGAACGACGCGAGCAGCCCTCCATTGGACAGGTCAGCCGGACAGAGATGCGCCATTGGCCTGGAACATGATGGCTGGCAGCGCAAGGCGCACGACGAACATGTTCAATGCGCCGGTGGCGTTGCGGCCGAGCGAGCCGGTTTTGCCACAGATTCGGCCGATTGGGCTTAAACCGAACACCGGCAAGGCATGGACAAAACGGGCAGTACGGGGTTTCCTTCGACATGACGCTTGCACGACCGTCGGCGGCGCCATTCGCGTGCCTGGCATGGGTCGGCTCTTAGGCCGGCCAATGCCAACGCTTTTTCCGCACGCCGCTGATGCTGCCTTGACGGTGCATCCGGCCCGCCGACCGGCCCGCGCAAGCGCCAGCGGGACACAACACGAATGAAGGGGAACGCCCATGGGAACCATTCACGCTCGCCTCGCGCATGTCGGCATCTACGCGCACGACAAGCCGTTGCTCGAACATTTCTACACCACGGTGCTCGGCCTGGTGGTGACCGACAGCGGCACCGTGCGCAACACGATGGAGCTGACCTTTCTCAGCGCCAGTCCCGGCAACCATCACCAGCTTGTGCTGGTCAATGGCCGGCCGGACACTGCCGGGTTCAATCCGATCAACCAGATTTCCTTCATGGTCGACTCGCTGGCCGACCTGCGGGAGGTGCATCGGCGGGCGCTGGACAATGGCGCGACCGAAATGCGGGTGACGACGCATGGCAACGCCTGGTCGTGCTACTTCAAGGACCCGGAGGGCAACACGGTCGAAGCCTATCTCGACACGCCGTTCCATGTGCCGCAACCGCATGGCGGGCCACTCGACCTGGGCAAGACCGATGCCGAGATCATGCGGGAAACCGAGGCGGCGTGCAGGGCGATGCCGGGTTTCATGATGATGGAGGACTTCCAAAAGTCGCTGGCGCAACGGCTTGAAGGAGCCGACTGACAGTGCGCTGAGGACTCCAGCCTCGTGGCGTCGCCGCCAGAAGGGATGTCTGGAAGGTGACCTTCGGCAGCCAGTGGCCACATGAACGAGAAG
>CAXTXZ010000516.1:0-3374 GCA_964248015.1 uncultured Rhodopila sp.
GGAGGCACATCCACCACCAGCAGCGGCCCCAAGAGAACAAGCGAAAGACCTGCGAGAGCCACCCACCACAGCCAGGAAGCCGAGCCTCGCGCGAGACCGGCAAGAGACGACGTCATTGCCGCCCAGCCTGTTGTCGCGCACTCTTTCGCACCCTGTGTCCAGCCCAATGCCAAAGGTCGAAGCGCAACGATAACGACTTCCGATCCTGTCGTCACAAATGTTTTAATCTTGCTTGGCCAGCGGCCATGGTGACTGCCGGCATGGACTTTTAACAACGGACCCACATGGCGCCGGCAACCGCAAGACCTGTCGAAAGTGAGCCTTCCCATGGTTCTCCCCGCTGAGTTTTCCCTGATCGCCCGGCATTTCCGCCCGCTGGCCGGGCCGGGCGCGCTTGGCCTGCGCGACGATGCGGCGTTGCTGATGCCGCCCGCCGGCCGAGAGCTTGTGCTGACCGCCGATGCGATGGTGGCGGGCGTGCATTTCCTGTCCGATGATCCGCCAGACCTGATTGGCCGCAAGCTGTTGAGGGTCAACCTGTCCGACCTCGCGGCCAAGGGCGCGACGCCGCTGAGCTACCTGATGACCGTCTCCACGCCGAAGGACACGCCCGATGCCTGGTTCGCCGGCTTCGCGGCCGGGCTGGCGCAGGACCAGGCCCATTACGGGGTCACCCTGCTGGGTGGCGACACCACGTCAACGCCCGGACCGATTTCCCTGTCGCTGACCATCATCGGCCACGTGGCGCCAGGAACAGCCGTGCGGCGCACAGGCGCGCAGGCAGGCGACGAGGTTTGGGTCACCGGCGCCATCGGCGACGGCGCCCTTGGCCTACGGCATGCGCTTGGCCAGCTGGCCGACCCAACGGGCTATCTGCTTGATCGCTACCGGCTGCCGCAGCCAAGGGTCGGGCTGGCGCTGGCGGGCATCGCCTCCGCCGCGATGGACGTGTCGGACGGGCTGGTGCAGGACTTGGGGCACCTCTGCGCCGCAAGCGGCGTGGCGGCGACGATTGACGCCGATGCCGTGCCTCTGTCGGACGCGGCCCGGTCGGCAGGGCCGGAATGGCGCGTCGCCTGCCTGACCGGAGGCGACGATTACGAACTGCTGATGGCGGTGCCTCCCAGCCATCGCGACGCGCTGGTCGCCGCCGCGGGCCGGGCAAGCATTGCTGTCACGCGCATCGGCCGCTTCCATTCCGGGCCAGCCGAGGCCATGGTGCGCCAAGCCAGCGGAGAACCCCTTGCTCTGACAAAGGGGGGCTGGAGTCACTTTTAGCCGGGAACGGGCGTTCAGGAGATAAATCTGGGAGATGAACAAGAATGTCTGGCTGCTGTTCGCCTGTCAGGCGCTGACGAACGCTGTGATGTCCGGCCAGACGGTGATGGCCGCCCTGGTCGGGTACAAGCTGTCCGGCACCGCCCTGAACACCCTGCCGATGGCGATCCAGATGGTTTCCGTCATGAGCGCCTCGGTGCTCGCGGGTTACGCGTTCCCGCGCTTTGGCCGGCGCGGCGGGTTCTGGATCGGCTGCGCGATCATGATGACCGGCAGCCTGACCTTCGCCCTTGGCATCTACACCGGCAACTTCGCCATCTATTGCCTGGGCGCGATCCCGGCGGGCCTGGGTTTCGGGTTGTCGCAGCATCTGCGCTTCGCGGCGGCCGAGGTCGCCGACCCTGCCGCCAAGGCGCGTGCCATCTCGCTGGTCCTGGCCGGCGGCGTACTGGCGGCCATTGTCGGGCCGGAGATGGTCAAGCGCACCAACGACCTGATCGGCGACTACACCTTCCTGGCGACTTACCTGTATCTGCCGGTGCTGCCGGTCGTCACGGCGGTGCTGCTGTGTTTCGTGCGGGTGCCGCCAGCGCCGCCGAAGGTTGTCGTGCCCGTGCCGTTCCACGCGATCTTCGCGCGTCCTGATTTCGTCGCCGCCGTGGTCAGCTCGTTGGTCGGGTACGGGACGATGAACCTGATCATGGCCTCGACCCCCTTGCAGATGCTGCTGTGCGGCTACGGCGTGGCCGCGAGCGCGGACGTGATCCGGGCGCACTCCATCGCCATGTTCGCACCCGGCTTCGTGACGGGACGGCTGATCCAGGCGGCTGGCGTGCACCGGATCATCCTGATCGGCGGCGTGCTCACCCTGGCTTGCGTGTTCGTCAATATCCATGAGCCACCGTTGTTCTCCACCTTCATGCTGGCGCTGGCGCTGCTGGGAGTCGGGTGGAACTTCATGTTCGTCGGTGGCACGACGTTGCTGACAACCGCGTATACCGCAGCGGAGCGGGTGCGGGTGCAATCAACCCATGACTTCATCGTGTTCGGCAGTGTCGCGATGACGGCGCTGACCTCGGGCGCGGTGCAGGCCACGCATGGATGGAACGTGCTGAACCTGACGGTGGCGCCGCCTGTGCTGATCGCGTTCGTGGTCGTGGGGTGGCACTGGCTGGCGCGGTCGCGCCAAGCAGCCACGGCCTGACCTGGCCTGCTCAAGCGTCGGCCAGGAACGCCATCGCCGCCTCGACGCCGCCGCGGCCGTGCGGGATGCCCTCGATCCGCAGCGACATCTCGACCGCCGCCAGCGCGCCCAGCAGCATCGGCTCGTTCAGGTCGCCCAGGTGGCCGATCCGGAAGATCTTGCCGCTCAACCTGCCCAGGCCGCCGCCCAGCGAGACGTTGAAGCGTTCCCGCGCGGTCCGGCGCAGGGCATCGCCGCTGGCGCCCTCTGGCATCAGGATCGCCGTGACGGAGTTGGAGTAACGTTCGGGGTTCGTGCAGAACAGCCGCGGGCCGTTGTTGGCGGCCCAGACCTGGACCGCGCGGCGCGTGGCTTCCGCGAGGCGCGCGTGGCGGGCATAGACGTTCTCCAGCCCTTCCTCCTCCAGCAGGCGGACCGATTCGGCCAGCCCGTAGAAAATGTTCACCGGCACGGTGCCGATGAAGCTCTTCTGCGCCCGTTTCGTCATCATGGTCCAGTCGAAGTAGAACCGGTGCAGCCTGGCCTGCGCGTGCGCCGCCATGCCTTTGTCGGAAACCCCAGTGAAGCTCATGCCGGTGGGCAGCATCAAGCCCTTCTGGCTGCCGCCCACGACGCAGTCGATCCCCCATTCATCCATGCGGAAATCAAGCGAGCCGAGCGACGAGATCGTGTCCACCAGGAACAGCGCCGGATGGCCTGTGGCAGCGAGCGCGTCCCGCACCGCCGGCAGCGGCAGCATCAGGCCGGTCGCTGTTTCGTTGTGCACGGCGCAGACCGCCTTGATCGCATGCCTGGTGTCAGCGGCAAGCTGCCTGCGCAGGTCGGCCATGTCGGCGCCGCGCCGCCAGTCGGCCGCGACCGTCTGCACCTCCAGCCCATGGCTCGCCGCCAT
>CAXTXZ010000517.1:0-3373 GCA_964248015.1 uncultured Rhodopila sp.
TTACACAACCGCGCGGGAAAGGCCAAAATCCTGAGCGATAGGATCGACATCCCGCACGGGCGACGCGACCACTTCGGCCGCTGACATCCTGGTTGCGGCCATGCCGCATTCAGGCTATCAGCTTCCCATGCTTCATGGCGCGCCCTTCGCAACCCAGGCTGAAGACGCCGCCGCGTCCGGTCCCGCGCGCCTGCTCCTCCTTCGACTTATTCGCCCCTGAGCGCTTCGCCGGGTCGTTGAACGCCGGCTTCGCTCAGGGGAACCCCTGAGGCATGAGTCGCGCATCCTTTCCCGTCGAGGACATCCCCATGAGCATTTCCCATCCCAGCTTCGGCACGCTGGACGACAACCGCATCATCATGTTTGACACCACGCTGCGGGACGGCGAGCAATCGCCCGGCTTTTCGATGAATTTGCACGAGAAGATCCGCATGGCGGAGGCGCTGACGGAACTCGGCATCGACGTCATGGAAGCCGGCTTCCCGATCGCCTCGCCCGGTGACTATGAAAGCGTCAAGGCGATCGCGGAATCCGTCGGCCAACGCGACGACAGCCCGGTGATCTGCGGCCTAGCCCGCACTGGCCGCGAGGACATCCTGCGCGCAGCCGACGCGGTGAAGTCGGCGCGCCGCAAGCGCATCCACATCTTCCTGTCCACAAGCCCGCTGCACATGAAGTACAAGCTGCGGATGGAGCCGGACGAGGTGCTGCAACTGGCGATCGATTCAGTCACCCTGGCGCGACAGTTCGCCGACGACGTTGAATGGTCCGCCGAGGACGGCACCCGCACCGACCCGGACTTCCTGTGCCGCTGCGTCGAGGCGGCGATCAAGGCGGGCGCCACCACCATCAACATCCCCGACACGGTGGGCTATGCCTTGCCCGAGGACATCACCCGGATCTTCACCATGGTCCGCACCCGTGTCCCAGGGGCAGACCGAATTATCCTCTCGACGCACAACCACAATGACCTGGGCCTTGCGGTCGCCAACACGCTGGCGGCGATCCAGGCCGGCGTCCGCCAGGTGGAGGCGACCATCAACGGCATCGGCGAGCGCGCCGGCAACGCCTCGCTGGAGGAGGCGGTGATGGCGATCCGCACGCGGCAGGACGCCGTGCCGTTCAGGAACAACATCGTCACGCCGAACATCCTGCGCGTGTCCAAGATGCTGGCGGCGATCACCGGCTTCGACGTGCAGCCGAACAAGGCGATCGTGGGCCGCAACGCCTTCGCGCACGAGGCGGGCATCCACCAGGACGGCGTCCTGAAGCACGCCGGGACGTACGAGATCATGCTGCCGGAAAGCGTCGGCTGGCAGAAATCCAGCCTGGTGATGGGCAAGCACTCGGGCCGCGCCGCCTTCCGCGACAAGCTGAAGACGATGGGCTACAGCATCGGCGACAACAAGCTGAACGACGCGTTCCGCCGGTTCAAGGACCTGGCCGACCGCAAGAAGGTGGTGTTCGACGAGGACATCGTGGCCCTGGTCGACGACGAGGTGATGCGCGACCATGAACGCATCCGCTTCGTTTCGCTGGACCTGCGCGCCGGCTCGAAGGGTCCGGCCCGCGCGGAACTGGAGCTGGAGGTTGACGGGCAGGCGAAGACCGCCACGGCCGGCGGCAATGGCCCGGTTGATGCCACCTTCAACGCGATCCAGTCGATCTTCCCGCATGCGGCCAACCTGGTGCTGTTCTCCGTCGGGGCGGTGACCGAGGGCACCGACGCGCAAGCGAAGACAACCGTGCGGCTGGAAGAAAACGGCAAGATGGTTGATGGCCAGGGCGCGGACGCGGACACCATTGTCGCCTCGGCACGGGCGTATGTGCATGCGCTGAACAAGCTGATGGTCAAGCGCCTGCGGACGGAACCCGCCGCGCTGTCCGCCTGACCGCGAGGCTGATCACATGGCCTGGCCGCCTGTGACAGGCGGCCAACCAAGCCGGGCCTGGGCAATGCGGCGGGCGGTTAGAGCAATGTCAGCCTGACCGTGATCGCGAAGCGATCCTAGTCTGATGAAATTGCTCGCGAATATGGACTGGAGCGTTTCCGCTCATCGTGGAAATGCTCTAGTTGTAGCCCCAGAACCCGTTGGCGCCTGTCACCGGAGCATTGGTTGGCCCATAGAACGTGCCGTATGTCGGCACGCCAGGCACCTGGTCCGGGTCCATTCCCGTTGGCGCGGCGGCAGGCGCGGAGCCTGCGCCGGGTCCGGTGATGCCGTAGGAGCGTGGATCTCCGGCACAAGCCGATAAGGCCATTATCGCCGTCAGGGCAAGAAGAGCACGCATGCCTTATCCTGGCCCTGACGCCACTGGCTGTCCACTGCAACCTCAAAATTCGTAACCAAGATTGAACCAAACCTTGTAAGTTCCTCGTATCGACAGACGAGGCAGCCGCTTCCGGTTTGCCTCCGTACCGAGGATTGGCGTATGTATCGTTACTGTCTGGCGGCATGTGCGGCCCTTGGCCTCCTGGCCGGCTGCGACCGGCAGCCTCCACACATCGGCGGGACAGATCCAGCGTTTGATCCGATCACGTTCTTCTCAGGCCATACCCACTCCTGGGGGGTGATCGAAGGCCGTTCGGGGGCGCCAACCGAGGCGATCGAAACCGACAGCCAAGGCAGGCTCGATGCCATGGGACGCCTGCAAATGACGCAGCGCCTGTCATACCAGGACGGCAAGACGCAGGAACGCACCTGGACGATGCTGCGCACCGCGCCAGGCCAGTTCCAGGCAACCGCCAACGACATGGTGGGAACGGCGGACGGCCGCTCGGACGGGCGGGTGTTTCACTGGCGATGGGTGCTGGCACGTTCGCCCGGCAACCCGCTGCTGAACGTCACGATGGAACAGTGGATGTATCGACTGCCGGACGGCACGGCGCTGATCCGCACCACCGTCAGCAAGCTGAACGTGATCCTCGCCGAGGTGACCGAGCATTTTTCGCATGCTGGTGGTTCGGCGGCTACCCCTTCATGAACGCATTCAGGGCCGGCGTCGCCAGCGTGTCATCCAGGTAGCCGAACGTGCCGTGATCGGCCACTTCCCGCGCCGCGTTCAACAGCCCGGTCATGGCGGCGCGGTACAACGACGTCGCCAGGCTGACCCGCTTGACGCCCGCCTGGGACAGGGCCGCGACGGTGAACGACTTGCCCTTGATGCCCGCCATGAAGTTCACCGGGCGTGACAGCGCGGCGCAGACCGCCTTGACCGCTTCGAGATCAGGCAGGCCCGGCGCCATCAGCACGTCGGCGCCAGCCGCCTCGAATGCTTTCAGCCGCCTGATCGTGTCGCCCAGATCAGGATTGCCGCGCAGGTAATTCTCCGTCCGAGCAGTCAGCACGAACGGAAACCCAACCGCCTGGCT